>NZ_JPFY01000011.1:0-130137 GCF_000722755.1 Streptococcus mitis
TATTTCACCTTATTGTTTAGAGACTTAAAGCAAATTCACCTACTGTCATAGGAACTACATTAGAGGTATTTACATAAATCTGTGTTGTTCCTGTGTCACTGTGTGTTAGAGCCTCAGAGATAGCTTCTAAGCTCATTCCTGCTTGTTTAGCAAGCGTTGCTCCTGTATGTCGCAGTTTATGAGGTGTAGCATGTGTCAGCTCTTTATGTCGCTTTCTAATACTTTTCATTTTATTGTTTAGATAGTCGGCGTGTAAAGGCTTATTGATGTTTCCTTTTGTGTCGATATATGTAAAAACAAATTGTTCTGGATTACTGATGATGCCAAACTTTGCCAGTTCATATTTTTGTTGTTCTTTCCAAGAGGTAAGGAGCTGAAGTAAGTCATTAGAAATAGAGAAAATAGTTTTCTTATTTCCCTTAGTAGATTTTACTTGTCCATATCTATCTAAAGCTTGAATTAGCTGAATCTGTGATTTTGAAAAGTCGATATGTTTCCATTGAAGAGCATAGGTTTCAGATTTTCTATCACCTAAGAAGAAAGTGAGATAAAATAAAACATAATCTTTCAGGGTTATTTTATCATTTTCTAAATCTTCTTGAAATGCTGAGAACCATTCTTGGAGTTGTTCATGAGTTAGATATAAATCTTCCTCTCTCTTTGACTCTGCAAGCTGAATCTTTTTAGTGGCTTTTATTCTTCTTAATATTTTTGCAACTTTATTAGCTTCTATATACTCAAGTTCTTCGGCCCAGTCAAAAATGGAAATTACATAACTACGTAAAGATTTGAAGTTTGCATATTCATTAGCCTTAGATGTCATTAGATTTAGGATAACTTGCTTATTTTGGTTTAAAAACTGTATCGTATAGTTTCCAAGAAGTGGTAGTATATGTTTTTCAAAACAGGTTTTGGTATTAGCAATTGTTGACCTGCTTGGTGGTTTAGAAGTAGATGTAGTTTGACCTGCTTTATAAGAGTCCCACCAGATATTGTTATAGAAGTCTGAGAAAAGAATATCTCCTTTTGCAAGTCCTGTAAATTCATTATCTTCTATTTGATTTAACTTGGTAAGCAAGTCTATCTCAGCTTGCCTTGCCTCCTTTCTAGTTTTAAATCGCTTATCGTAATAGTTGCTATTGACAATTCCAAGTGGCATTCGTGCTTCTATTGGGATATAGATTTTTAAACGAAAAGTACCGTTCTTTGTCTTACTGATAGGCATGATACCCTCCTTGTGTATCGAACCAGAAAATATCATGACTATTATAAAACAAAAATATAGATATTTCTAGTTTTGTGAGTAAAGCCATGAATTAATGGCTTCTTTATTAAATCGTATAGTCTTGCCTATTTTTATTGTAGGCAGTCCTTTCTTGACCCAACTATCTAGAGTATTGTTTGATATACTCAAGTAGTGGCAAGCCTGCTGTTTGTTTAAAAAAGGGCTTTCAAGGTTACTATGGTGCAGCTTCTTTTTAATTTCTTTTTCGATTAGTTCAGCGAGTAAGTGCTGAATTTGTTGAACTTGTTCGTCTGGTAAAATGACTTGCATGTATTCCTCCGATGTATGGTATAATAGAGGTATCAAGAGATACCCTGTTTACTTTTCTTGATTATCTGTAACCTCGTCCTCGCTCGCCAAAGTTTCGGATGGGGTTTTTATTTTGTTATAATCCCAGTGCTCCCATTTATTATATAGTCCAACTGTAGATACTAACATGGATAGTAATTCTTCTTTACTTGTCGCTTCGTTGTCAGTTGTGAAATCGTATGATAACGATGTCGTTTGGTCAGTGCCTGGAATTTTCACAATTCTGTCTATAGTTCGTTTAGGTTGTGATTCATGGAAAGTAATGTTATCGCTGTTTCCCCTTAAGGTTACTAGATGAGCGATTCTTCTAATGTATTGTGATAAATCTTCACGATTATTGCCTTTGGTGTGGTAGAAGAAGGTCAAAGGATGTTTAGAACTTGTGATAATAATGACCTTAGCAGCGCCTATTTTATTTTGATAACGAGCTGAGATAGGGCTAATATTATAAGGGTCTAATAGTTTCAGCCAGTCTGAAGCGGTTAGGCTATCTCCTCGAACGTCATCAAGAAAAAGAATCTCTTCTCCGTTTACTTCATCAAACATATTTGTACCTGCAGTCAAGACTGATTTCCAGTTTTGATTATTCAGTTTTGCTAACTGAATAAGACTTTTTGCTATCTCTTTTGCAAATGTTGACTTGCCAAGTCCAGAGGCACCATGTATGAATAGGATTGTCTTCTTGAATTTCTTGTTTTCCAGTTCATCCTGTGTCATAGTTCCTTTGATTTCTCCAATGGTACGAAAGGTATCGTTTATCTTAGTTTTGTGGACTGCATAAAGCATGTGATAGTCTTTATTCAGAAGCATTTCCTTTTTGGTGATGTTTCCGTTCAGAATGTTATCGATTAGCAAATCAATATCTTTGTAGGTTTGTTTTACCTCTTTTTTGGCTTTACCTTTCAGCCAGCTTACATGTCTTTCGTGATAAACTTCTAAATAGTTTTTACCTGTTAGAGTAATCACTTCATCAGGGCTGTATTGATACTTATCTTTATCTTTGGCATGAATTAAGTAAGCTAACAAGTTATCGTAGCCATATCTACCAGATTTAGCTTTCTCAAGATACTGAGGTTCTAATCCTATTTTTACTGCTAAATCAGTAAGTGTAGCACCTTTTGAAAATTTTAGTAAGGCATGGATATGAGGTTCTTTTAGTTTGGAAATTGTTGTTCTAGTTACGCTGTCAAAAGCAAGTGATGTATCTTTGTCATGCTTAATTGCATATGCTTCAGTAACCGTTGCGACTTCACTAACTCTTCTGACTATTTCCTCAAGAATTTTTTCGATATTTTCGGACTTAATGAGTTCTTCATTCCAACCATTCTTCCAATAAGTCGTATCAAAATATTGTGTAATTGCTACAGAAGTCAAAAGTGCTTCTTTTTTCTTTGTTGTCATGTATAATTAACCTTTCTTTTTTAACTATTCTTTAATTATTCTTTTAACTATTCTAGTGTTAGACCGTTGACAAGCCCAGTCTAACACGCGTTAGGAATAATTAAGAATTAAATTTAACTCTTCAAATCCCAGCCTCTCCTGCCCGATGGATTCTCATCGAACCGAGAACGCTTGCCAATTCAACAAGGGACGGGGTAGTATTTTTTGGCGCTTCACTCCCTGCCTTCGGCATCGTTGCGCTTAAAAAATCTCCACCCCTCAAGCCCTTGCGAATAGGCATTTTTCTGCTGGTAATGTCGTGCCGACACTAAACCGATGAAATCCCTAGGTAGGTCAGTGTCGCATCAAACAAGTGTAGCAGAAAAAGCGCTAGCTATATCTTGAAAATAGCTCTTGTATCCGCTGGTTTAACCGTTCTTCGTCTCTTACTTGAATAGTGCGAAACATCTTGACAGATTCTCCCTCAAGTTGAAAATAACCATATCCTCGGGGTTTTACTACAACTTCATCTTTTTCCATATCAGGAAAAAGGAGTTGCCTGTTGTTTGTTGCTAACAGAAAGCTAGTTGATAAGGATATGACACAATTAAAATTGTAGCGCCCCGGAAGGTCAGACATCAAGAAACGTTGACTAGATAAAATGATTCGTAAACCTAGACTTCTACCCATGCTATTCATCATCAATATTTTCGATAAAACATCTTTGTGTTTCTTCTTATCAGTTTGTTCGAGATATGCAAGGAAAGCCTGCCATTCATCGAAAATTAGGTAGAGATTATGAGCAATATTTTCTTGTTTATTTAGTCTTGCATAAAAGCGTTGGTAGACTGTTTCGAATAGTTCTAAACAGTCAAAACCTCTAGCAACATGATTGCCGGTCATTGAAAACATATCTTCATCAGCTTTAAAATCCATGAAATATGCTTCAGCAGTTTCGTCATAAAAGGAAATCAATCCTACCAGCCTACGCAAAAACGTTGACTTGCCTACCCCTGATGGGCCTGCGATTATTAAAGCGAAACATCGGTTTATGTCAATGTTGAAAAGGGAAGGCTGTCCCCTACTGTTGACCTCGAAAACGTTTTTAATCATGCTAGAAGTCCTCTTCTCTTTGATTTTTTTGCATTAGCATCATGTCATTAGTTGATACTAAACGAACCTTGACTGCAAGAAAGGGCTCACGCTTAGAGCGACTTACAACGCAATCTATAGAATCGTTTGACATAGTTTTTACAACTTGTCTTACTTTTGTTTCAAAGTTTCCAAGGGCTTCATCAGAGATTTCTTTGTCAATATGAACAAAGTAAATACCTTGTTCCGTAACTTCGACACCTTGTGTGTAACTTAGTGAAGAGATTGGTAGTTCTGTTACACCGACTTCTGTTAACCAGTTATAGAAGCTATCAAATAAAGGATTAATAGCAGTTTGACTTCTTTGTTTGTATCGATGCCAAGCTAGAGAGAAAATTTCTCCATCTGTCACAAGCCACAGGAACAACAAAGAACCTAATATAAATGGAACTATCCATAGCAGAAACTTAAGAAGTAGTGCTATTAAAACAAAAGTAATTGACGCTATGAAAATCTGATAGTACCACTCTAATTCCATGATTTCTCTTAAGAAATTTTTCATAAGCCATCTCTTTTCTATTTGAGTGCAATATCAGCAAGCTCAGCTACAAGAGCGATGCCGACTGGCTGTTTCAACTTGTCAAGAACAAATGACAAGTCATACTTGTTAAGTACTATGCTGGTATCAATCAAACTATCTAAGTTTTCATTTTGATAATTCTTTAACTTGATTTTGAACGATGGGCAGTAAGCTTCTTGACTAATGCTAGCGAACTGTTCATAGAGTTCGACATCTACGCATGTAAGCGATGCCCACGGACGTTGATTTTCTTGACCGTCATTGATGATTCCGCTATTTGTATCAATTACTTTCATCTCTGCGGGGATATCAACAGAAGTTGATAAAGCATCTAAAAATGCTCTTGCGCTTTCGTAGTTGCCTACGATTAATTCTTTTGCTTTTGACATATGAATGCCTCCTTCTCTTTGCATGGTCAGACTTTTTTTAAATGCTGACAAGTAATTTTAATCTTTGATGATAACAAGTTATTAAATGTTATCAATTTAACTCAAATAGTACATTTTTCATCACCCCTTTTCTTTGAGTATTCACTTACTATATCGGTAGGGGATTCCTTCAGCTACGTCATTTTAATATTAAAAATTGAATTATCTCAAAAATACGCCATTGTATAAATATTATAGTATAGGTAGTCAAAAATTTACGCCAGTGTATATATATTATAGTATTGTGTTGTTCTAAATTTTCGTCAGACTCTTCTTATTTTGCTCAGGTAGTTAGACCTCTTCGCTGGGATACCTATTTTTTAGGTTGTTTTGATTATTCATTTTCGGTAGGGTAAAAGAATTTATGCTAGGGTCTTAGAAATTTTAACCATAGCAAAGAATATTCGGTTTTTATTTACAGGAGAATAAAATAAAACCAAGTCATTTTTTTGTGACTTGGTCTATGTTTCTATTGCGTCAATAAGCTGTATCATTAGCTTGAGAACTCGTTCTTGTTTACTAGGTGTTAGTTCCTTAATTTTATATATTAGCTGATTTATTAAAGAATTGCTTTCGGTTACGGATATATCGAAAAAAGTCTCTATATCTGTATCAAGTGCATCCATAATTTGAGGGACTAAAAACTAAATTAGCAAACTTTAAAAAAGCCAAGTTCAAAAATACTTGGCTTAATTTATTTGTTTTAATATATCTCGGAGAGCTTTTATAGTAGGTTCTCTTTTTTCTGTTGGTAGGTTTCTAATATCTTCAATAAGTTGTAAAAACTCTCCGCTTTGATGTTGATTTTCAATATTAAAAAAAGTATTCATATCAACTTCAAGCGCTTGTATGATTTTTTCAATGGTCTCAAGCTTAACATTTAACTGTTTATTCTCTAACCTATAGATATAGTTGAATCCCAGATCAGCTTTTTCTGCTAGATATTCTTGTGTCATCCCACTTTTCAGTCTTAGAAGTCTGATTTGTTTTGCAACAAATTCTCTTAAATTTATTTTTTCAGTCATGATAGTACCTCATAACTATCATACAAGTTTATCTCATTGAATAAATCGTTATTAAAAGACTGAAATTTTTACAAAAATAATATTTTAAAGACTGCAGAATGTGGTATAATATTATTCATAAAACAGTCTTTTAAGACATAAAGGAGTTTATACGATGGAATCAAACACACAAGGTCACGGAACCATCAAAAAATTGCGTACTGGCATGGTCGTTTCTACTTTAGCACTTACAGCCTTTGGGGTATCTACTAGCGTATCAGCTAACGAAACCGAAGTAGCTGTTAATAAACCTGCAACTAAGGTAGTTGCTAAGGACGAGGTAGTTGCTAAAGTTCCTAGTCAACAAGACGTTGATAAGGTTAAGGCTGAATCAGACAAGGCTAATCAGGATGTATCTAAGCAAAAAGAAGCTGTTTCAACTACAGAAACTAAGATTGCCGATGCTGAAAAGACTATCGCTGATACTAATAAAAAGGTAGAAGAAGCTAAGGCGATTACACCCGAGAAGGTAGCAACTGCAAAAGCCGAGGCTGACAAGAAAGCCAACGAGCTTGCGACTGCTGAGAAAACTGTAGCTGATGCTGATAAGTCTGTATCTGCGACTGCTGAAAAGGTTGAAGACCAAACTAAGCTAGTATCTAATGCTGAGAAAACTGCTACTGATACTGCTAATAATGTAGCTGACGCTCAGAAAAAAGTAGATGCTCTTTCATCTACTACTGATGTTGCTCCCCTTGAAAAAGAGGTAGCTAAGCTTATTACTCAGGTCGCTGAAGATACTCAAGCAGTAGAGACTGCCAAAACCAACCTTGACAGTGGTAAAAAAGCTCAATCTAACAAAGAGCAAGCTATCAAAGATGCTCAAACTGGGGTATCTCAAGCTGAGTCTAATCTCACTCAAGCTACTACAGCCCTTGCTAATGCTAAAGCTGACCAATCTAACAAAGATAAGGCAGTCACTACAGCTAAAGCTGACCTCGACCGTGCCAAAGAAGAGTTGGCTCGTACTTCAACAACTAATGCACGTTTCACAGTAAGTCAAGAGTATATCTCTTTGTTGAAAGAGTATGCTAAGTCTCAAAGTGCATCTGTATCTAACCAACTTAAGGCTCTAGGTAAGAAAGAAATGGAAGAACGTGGGTATCTCGGAGACACTGAGAACAATCCTAACCGTTTCAAAGCTACTGATAAAGACCGTAAAGTTAAAGTTGACGTAGCTAACCTAACCCCAGAAGTAGAGCGTGAAATCAACTTGTTCACGGCTGACCTTATCAATCAAATCCGTGATGCTTTTGGTACACCTCATGCAATCGTAACAGAAGACTCTATGGGTATTGCTAAAGAAGTAGCAAAAGCGTCTAAGACAGAAGGAGACCACGACTTTGATGCATTGGATAAGGTAGGTAAAGACTATGGTGTTCTCCTTGCAGAAAACCTTGGGTTTAGTGATACAGAGGTATCAAATTTAGCTGAGTTAAAAGAATCAATTTATGAGAATCTTATCGCTATGATGTTTCTTGACTTTGAACCTAACTGGGGACACGCTTTGAGTCTTGCAAGTTTGGATAATACTAAGCCAGATATTGTGTATCAACAATACATTGGGGTATCCGTTCGTAAGAACAAAGAGTTCCCTTTTAGCTTGCATATTGACGGTACATCAGATAACGTCATCAAAGAATCATCTAAATTCAACAAAACTAAGGTAGTTACAGCAAACAACAACACTAAAGCCCTCCAAGAAAAACTCTCACTGGCTCAATCAACTTATGACAACGCAGTCAAATCCTCTCAAGAAGCTAAATCAACTGTCCAATCAGCTCAAACCGCCTACACTAACGCTGAGACAGCTCTTGCTAACGCTCGTAAACAGTTATCTAACGTAGTAGGTAACAAGATTGATGTTCCGTCACTTGAAAAGGCTCTTGCTGACGCTAAAGACAAACTAGCGCAAGACACTAAAGCATTGCAAACTGCTAAGGAATCGCTTGCCCTAGCTAAATCAAACGCAACTGACAAAGCTAAGGCTCTTGCTAAAGCTAAGACAGCTCTTTCTAACGCTAAAGCTGAACAATCTACTGCTAACCAATCTATTGAAACTGCCAAAGGTGAATTGGAAGTCCTTACTAAGGCTCATGATGTAGCAGTCTTGGCTCGTAAGTCAGCTGGTCAAGACCTTGCTCGTAAACGTGAATCATCTAAAGAAGCTAGCGATACTTACGAAGTCCTTGCTCTTGCTCTTAATAATCGTGATAAAGTCCTTAAGGCTTTAGACAAAGAGCTTACTGATGCTAAATCTAAGCTTGGTGTACTCCGTGCTGAGTTGGAAACGGCTAAGGAAGAGTTGGCTCGTCTTGAGGGTATCGCAGAAGCTAAGGCTCGTGGGTATGAGAACTTTAAGCAACTCAAAGCTGACTATGACGCACACCTTGCTGAACAACAACGTTTGCAAGCTTTGAAAGACAAAGCAGGTGCAATCCGTAAAGCAGGAGGTCAACCTAAGGAAGTTACCGACGCTAACGGTAAAGTTGTTGACATTGTAGATGCGAAGGCACAAAACAAACCTGTAGTTGCGACAGTAGGAACTAAAGACGATAAAACATATCAAGCTCCTGCAAAAGATACAAATGCAAAAGCAGAATCTAAGAAACAACTTCCAAATACAGGAACAAAGGATTCAGGGCTTTTAGCATTGCTTGGAGCAAGTGTTGGACTCCTCGCTTTAGCAGGAAAACGAAAATATAATAGATAAAAAGAAAGAGAGCGGAGGCTCTCTTTTCTATGGTGTTGTTCTAATATGTATAAATTTTATATAAGGGAAACTCTTGATATTCTGGTTCGATTTTTACTTATTTTTTATGAAAGTTTACCTTATTTTAATGAAACTGATTGAAATTAGTTGAAATTTTATTTTTTGAAAACCTATGAAAACGTTGATTTTAAAGCACTTTGAAATTAGATGAAATAAGTGGTGCCCCAACCAGGTCTTAAGAAAGCTCGTAAAGCATCACAATTCTCAAAACGTTAATCAATACGATTATATCAACGTTTCAAAGCACTTTGCAAAAATTTTGCAAAGTGCTTTTTTGTCGATTTTTGAGCTCAAATAGCTTTGTGATAACCTTCTGATAACCTCTTCTAAATTTTTAAAATCATGATTTATTTTGCTTTATTGAGATAGTCTGCAAATTTGTCAATAGAGTTTTTCTCACCAGTTTTTGTGGTGTGAGTATAGACATCTAATGTCACCTGACTGCTTGCATGACCGAGACGTTTTGATGTATTAGAAGGATCGATTCCAATTTCAGACATAAGTGTTGCATGTGTATGTCTAAACCCATGTGGGCTAATTGGTTTTAATTTATGCTTTTTAATAATTCGATTCAGTACGTTATTAATGTAATCAGCATGCAAAGGTTCAATTTTGTCATTACTTGATATGTAAGAGAACATATATTCATCACTAATATTCAGCTTTGTAAGAGGAAGCTGAGATTGTTCTTTCAGATAGAAATTTCTCCATTGCTTAATAATATCGATTGTCTCATCATCAAGATAGATTGTACGAACTGAAGATTCATTCTTTGTGCTCTTTTCAATCGCTTTACCGTCAATTCTTCCTAGACTTTTATCTATGTTCAATAGATTGCTGTCAAAGTTAATATCAGCCCATTTTAAAGCGTATAACTCCCCTTTTCGTAGTCCACTAAATGCAAGCAGTCTAAATAGAGCAAAATGTTTAAATGGCTCGGTTTCTTTCACTATATCAAGGAAATGATGTAATTCCTCCAGTGACCAAAAATTATCTGATCTAGTTTTTTTGATTTTAGGCATGATAACATTCTTCATTGGATTTCGATCAATGTAGTTCATGTTGATTGCAAAATCAAAAATTTTTGAGGTATAGGATTTTATCTGTTTGATATTTTTGAAAGTCTGAGATTTTTGTGTAATAAAGTTTTGACAGTCTAAAGGACTGATTTGGTCAATAAATTTATCGCCAAATATTGGTAGAATATGTATTCGATAGATATTCTTAGTTTGGGAAGAAGTTGTTTCTTCAACGGTACCAACATAGGCATTAAACCATTCTTGATAAAGTTCTTTATAAGTGACTTTGGGGTTAGGTTTGTCGGTACTTACTGTGGGGGCAACGACACCAGCTTCTAAACGAGCTTCGTACAATTTTGCCTCTTTTTTGGTTTTGAACCCTCTCTTTAAGTGCCTTTTTTTCTTTCCATAAGCATCTAAGCCAATGTAAAAGCTGACATAGTATAGGATTCCTTTTTTTGTTTTGTATTTGTGTATAGACATTTTTTCTCCGTATCTAAGTTTTCGGAGCTTATGTAATTGAGAAATGAGTGTCTATCTATTTTTTCTATCTTCTTGGCGGATAGCGTATTCGTCTGTTTTAATCCAGCTCTGCCAAACTTTAGAATCTTTATTTTGGTGATTCATATAATCTATAAACTCAGACATAAAACGTTTGTTTTTCTCAGCTAGATATTCTGAGAATATATGACGAAATTCATCTGAAAAACTATCATCAAGTGGTAGTGTTAATGCCCTTTCGCCAAATTCGATGCTCTTCTTTAACTTCTCCATATCGCTTTTAAAAGGTGTCACAGAACCAATTTTAGATGTTTTGAAACTATCTGTAACAATTTTAAGATTTGATGGAGCGTGTGGGTTGCTATCAAGTCCCATAATGTAAGCGACGGAAACATTAAAGTATTTTGCCAATTTTTCAGCATTATCTTTTTTAGGTTTGCGGATTCCTTGATTGTATCCAGAAAGTGTAGGATAGGCTATATTTGTAGCTTCGCTAATTTCTGTCAATTTTTTTCCGCTATTTTCTATCAGTTTAGTAATATGATTCGTCATAAGAACCTCCTTTTTATCATTATAACACATTTTATTCTTTTTGAATAAAAAAGCTTGACAAAAATTCAAAAAGGATATATAATTCAAAATGAATAACAAATTAAATGGTTTCGGAGCTTATTTAATTTAGAAATGAGGTGTGAATTTATGTCGGAAACTACTTTAGTTGTCCAGCTTCCTAAAGAATTAGAGAAGCAATTACGTGCTCACTATGATGAGATGATTTCAAATGCTGTAGCAAGAGTATTTGAAGATAAAGAACTTTATAAACCTATGGTTCGTATGTCAGGTTTGTCTAGGTGGTTAGATGTATCTACGACAACAATCCAAAAATGGACGAAAGAAGGAATGCCAACCATGGTGATTGATGGAGTGACTTTATACGATAAAAGAGCAGTAACACGATGGTTGAAGCAATATGAAAGATAGGTACTCGTATGAATGGTGTTCAGTGGATCAAGATAACAACAGATATATTTGATGATGAAAAAATTCAGCTAATAGAATCAATGCCAGAAGGAGATACTCTTATTGTAATATGGTTTAAAATTCTGGTGCTTGCAGGAAAGCAAAATAATAGTGGCATATTAAGTCTAGGGAACAAGGTTTATTACACAGAAGAGATGCTTTCAACAGTGTTTAGGCGAAAGGCTACATCTGTAAAATTAGCTCTCAGCATGTTTGAAGAATTTGGCATGATAGAAATCATAGATGGCGCTATTACCATTCCAAAATGGGAGAAACATCAGAATATAGATGGACTAGAAAAGATTAGAAAACAAACTAGGGAACGTGTTGCTCGTCATAGACAAAAACAAAAAGCACTAATTACAGGCGAGCCACAACTCGTTTTAGACTGTAACGTTACAGTAACGGATGAAAATGATAATGTAACGCAAGAGATTAAGAACAAGAGTAAGAATAAGAAAGAGATTGAGAATATACTGGATAATAGTTCTAGAAAGACTGAAACTTATATTCCACCCAAATATTATTCTTTGTTAGAATCCATTTCTTATAAGTACAATGATAGATTTTTGTATCCTAACAATTACACTTTAACACATGCTCAGAAGATGAAGATAGGCGAGTATTTGGCTAGTGGGTATGTAACTAGTGATGAAGTTATTAGCATGATCGAACGGATTCCTGAGGATGCGACTTCTCCTTTAGCGTATTTATTTAAGTCTATGGAAAATTTAAAGCAGGAACGTATGCTGGAGTGCAAAGCTATTGCCCATGAAAATGCCCGAAAGAAGTATATGATAAATGAGTAGATATAGGACTGTTCTAAAGAAATGTTATATCACTGAAGAGCAAAATGAAATAGTGAATAACTTGATTGAAATGACAAACCATCTAAATTTTTCCTCTTATGCTAGGAAAATGTTGTTTAAGAGTTCGCCTATTTATCTTCAATTTGATTTTGAATCTTATCATGACTTTATATTTCAAGTTAGAAGAATTATCAATAACTTACGTCAGTTAGAAAGAATAGCAGAACAAAGTGAAGATTTGGATAATGTAAGGATATTTCACTACTGCGTTGAGCTGATGATAGAATATGAAAAGAAGACAAGCAAACAAGTGAAAGAACTTGTAAAACGACTAAATAAGAAAACAAGGTGATAAGAGTATGAGAATAAAATCGGTGTTGAAACAGGTATTTTTGACAGAAAAAGAAAATAAAAAATTAAATGATTGTATGAGGAAGGAAAATATTCGTAATTTTTCTGAGTTTGCTAGACAAAAATTAATACGAACAGATTTGAACATCCAAAAAGTCTCCTTTGAAGGTTTAGTTCCTTTAACAGAAGAGTTGGAACAAGTCGGAAAGAATATCAATTATATAGCCCGTCTTGCAACTGTAGTTGGAAGAATAAGCTATGAAAACAAAATGGATATGTCTATATTGATGCAAAAAATAGTTGATGTGATGGAGGAAAAAGATGTTTATTTTCAAAAGTAATATGGATAAGGATTTTGATCAGATATGCGAATACATATTGAAATTAAAGCGAGCAGAATTATTTCTTCATGGAATTAAACAACAAGATAAAACGAAGGCTCGTTTGTATCATGCGATGCTGGAATACTACGATGCTAACCATAAAAAAGAAAGACATATGAGAATTTTAAAATAAAGAAACGCTGTTAAAAATTTTGCAGCGTTTTTTATATATCTTCTTAAAATATTTGTACACACAAAGTACAGCTAAAGTGATTTTTTGATTATTTTATCGAGAAGGAAAGATTTATCATAATATGACTTTGCGAGCTCAGAGTCTGTATACACACACTCCCAAAATCATCCCAAAATTTGTATACACAAAGTGTATGTACTTTTTGGGATGATTTGAATTTTGGGGAAACCCCAAACCCCTGATGAATTATACGAGCAAAAAAATTTGGGAGTAAGTTTTAGAAAGAACTATTCTAAAGTATTTAAAATCTGACTTTAAGTAAATTTTTTATTATGTGACTATTAGCCTGTCTCACTCCGCTAGGTGCGAGACAAAAAAATACCCGCTATGCGGGTGTGTACTGACCCCCAAAAGTTAGACAGAAAAAATCTAACTTTTGGGGTCAGTACAAAAGCGTTTTTATTGTATAAAGAATATCAAATAGTTTGAGGGTTTTACTTGTCGCTGTATTTCTTCACTATCCTTTTTGTAATACTCCTGCTTTGTTCCTGAAATATCTACAGTGAATACGTCATCCTTGAAGGTATAATTCTCTTTTCGGTTTATGATATTAGAGGCAGTCGGTTCGATTGTTGCACTGTCTTTATCAATTGTAAAGGTGTCGGCCTCTCCTTTGTTGCTATTTCCTTTGTTACCTGAAATGGTAAAGGCAACTTCATTTCTACTCTCGTTTATTCAACGGTATTCGCCATCTAAAGAATTGCTTGATTGGTTAGAGCATGCAATTAATAAAATTGTAGATAGAGACACTAAAAGTAATGTGATAAATCTTTTCATTTACATACTTTTTATTTCTATATTATATTAAAGAAACATTACATAAGTAAGACAGTAATTTTTTAGGTTGATCTCTTTCTTTCGGGAAAATCATTATGTTTCGGAAAGTCAAGATTTTGTTATTATTTATGATATACTGGTACCGTAATTATATCCTTACAGAGGTTAAGTAAGGGTTTCAGTACACGTCAATAGATGTCAAAATATTGATTTTAAGCGATTTTTGATTTTTGGAAACTCATTATATCGCACTACAAATCAATAAAAACTGTACCTTTTTTAGATAAATATATTATCTGGATATTGAAGTTAAGCCCTGCTGTCATTTCGATGGCAGGGCTTTTTAATATTTGGTACACTAACTTCTTATCTATATTTTGGTGGATTTTAAGTTGACATCTACAAAGTTTAATGTTAGAATACATTCAAAAATATATTTGAATGAGGTATTTTATGATTCAAAATGTTGTTACTTCAATAATCCTGTATTCTGGGACAGCCGTAGACTTACTTATTATCCTAATGTTATTTTTTGCCAAAAGAAAAAGCAGAAAAGACATCATTAACATCTATTTAGGACAATTTCTAGGCTCTGTTAGTCTAATATTGCTAAGTTTGCTTTTTGCATTTGTCTTAAATTATATTCCTAGTAAAGAGATTTTAGGTTTACTCGGTTTGATTCCAATTTTCCTAGGTCTCAAAGTTTTGCTTTTAGGAGATTCTGATGGAGAAGCTATTGCCAAAGAAGGTTTGCGCAAAGATAATAAAAACCTGATATTTCTAGTCGCTATGATTACTTTTGCAAGTTGTGGTGCTGACAATATTGGTGTCTTTGTTCCATATTTTACTACCTTAAATTTAGCAAATTTGATAGTAGCTTTACTTACCTTTCTAGTCATGATTTATCTCTTGGTTTTTTCTGCCCAAAAATTGGCACAAGTCTCTTCTGTTGGAGAAATTTTGGAAAAATATAGCAGATGGTTTATTGCCGTTGTTTATTTAGGATTGGGGATATATATCCTGATTGAAAATAACAGTTTTGATATACTATGGACTATATTAGGCTAGGAGAAAATATTATGAAAAAAGATAGTATCTGCCAAGTGAATGTTATAAATCAGCAAAATATTACAACCGCAACGAACTACCTTGAAAAGGAAAAAGTCCAAAAATCACTTCGCATTTTAACAAAATTTACCGATAATAAACAGATAAATATCATCTTCTATCTTCTTGCTGTTGAAGAACTCTGTGTCTGTGATATAGCCTGTTTACTAAATCTCAGTATGGCATCTACTTCCCACCATCTTCGTAAACTAGCCAATCAAAACATCTTGGGCACTAGAAGAGAGGGGAAAATTATATATTATTTTATAAAAGATGAGGAAATCAGGGATTTTTTTAATCAACTAGGATAACAACTATTTTTACTACTTTTCCATGATTCTAGGGAGCTACTCTATGAAATTTTTTGATGAAAATTACTCACAAGAAATAATATATAGAACTGTTTAAATATCTTCAGGATAGAAAAAGAAATTATCCAGGCACGAAGAAACTGTATATTTGTTGCTAAACTGTACATCATCTTTATGATACAGTATTTCGTATTTCTCAACTACATAAGCTCCGAAAACTAAAATGTGATAACCCTTTGATAACCTCTCGATTTTCAAAAGGATTATATATGTAAATATTGAGGATTTATCTCTTAAAATTACTTGATTTTAGTGATAATTTACCATAAATATCATAATGTAGAAAAAACCAGGTCTTAAGAAAGCTCGTAAAGCATCACAATTTAGTAAACGTTAATTCGAGAGAATTACTATACTTACAAAGAGCACCTTTCGGGGTGTTCTTTTTGTACTTTCTTACTAAATTGGTGCAATTGACACAGTTGTTGCGACTTTAGTCGCTTACAAATGTGGCTGCAACATGACGAAGTCAGTTGCCTCAAAACGTTAATCAATACGATTATATCAACGTTTACAGACATTCAAGAATTTTCTCTTGGATGTCTTTTTTTGTTTAAAAATCAAGAGTTTCCACTAAATTTCAATCATTTGTTTGTTAAATTTATTTTTTGGATTTTTTTATCGAGAAGAAAAGATTTCTCATAATATGACTTTGTGAGCTCAGAGTCTGTATACATACACTCCCAAAATTTTGTATACACATAGTGTATGTACTTCTTGGGTGATTTGAATTTTGGGGAATCCCCAACCCCCTTTAATTTAAGAGATAAATTTATTTTTTATAATTTACTAATAAATACTGATAATACTTGAAAAACATTCGGTATAAGGATAAAATGTATATAAGATGAGTTATTTCTTTTTGAATATACGGAAGTAGCTTATCAATAAAAAGGAGATCATTATGAAACTAAAAGATAAGTTTAATGCAGATGAACGTAGAAGAAAGTTTAGTCTGAGAAAAATTTCAGGAATTGGTGCAGTGTCTGCCGTTATTGGAATTATTGGCTTTTCTTCACTTCCTCTTGGAACAGTTTCAGCGACTGAACCAGATATAACAGTAAACTATAAATATGCTACTACAGATGAGTTGACAGAAACAGAGAAAGAACTCATTGTAAATGAGTTACCAAATAATCTTGTAGATGGTTCAGATCTGTTTGTTATCTATCGAAAGGATAATGCAAATAATACTTTACCAAATACTGGAAGTAATGTATTGCCTCTAGCTTCTGTTGTTGGAACAGGTCTACTGTTAGTTGCTTTTATCATAAAGAAAACTGGTAAAGCAGACAAGAAGATTGTTAAGAGTATTTTGTCAATCTCTTTGGTTGGAGGAGTTTTGACAGTAACAACTGTATCTGCTTTGACGGTTGCTACTTTGTCAAATTATAACCATACTGAAACAATATCAGCAGGTGCAACGTTTCCAGATGGTAGAGTGAATATTTCAGGATATCATTTTGTTGGTTATATTGATGGTAAAGATGTAGTTACGAATTCAACTACAACTGTAACTCCACTTCCATCTCAGAGGAATACAATGAAGGATACAATTAATTCAACTGATAAACCTGAGAAAGATGATATTGATGATAGTAGTAGAGGAAAAGTTGATCCGGTTGAACCAATAATTCCACCAAAAGAAGATGAATCAGTCAAGCCTGTAGACCCTAAAGTTATTGATAAAATTATCAAAGTGGATGACTCTGGGAATGCTTTAGAAGATGTTACTGGTTATACAAAAGTTAGCACGAGCCAACCTGTTGAAACACGAGAATTTCGGGATGGTCAGTTAATTATCATTCGAACTGTAACTGAAGTTTACAAGAAAGATACTGTATCGGAAGAAAAGACAATTACGGATCTTCTCAAGGAAGCAAACGTTGTTATCCCATCTACATTAGTGGAAATATTGTCTGAGGAAGTTGTGGAAGATGAGACGCCGGTTACAACTACTCCAACTGCTACTTCAACTCCTGTTAAGCCAACAGTTGAAAAAAATGAGAAAATGGAAAATACAGGCACAGCATCTTCAACAGGATCTTCAGTAGGAGAGGATAAAAAAGAAGAAATTCCAGCTCCAGTTGAGGCTTCAAGCTCTAGCTTGAAAACTATTGCAGAGCCTACAATAGTTAAAGCAAAAAAAGTTATTCGTACCATGCGTACTACAGAAGACATTCCGTTTGAAGTGGTTGTTAAGAAGGATAGCTCTTTAGCTGAGGGTGAGACTAAGGTAGAAACAGAAGGTAAACTTGGGAAGAAAGTTTCTATTCAAAAGATTACCCTAGTGGATAATGTAGAAACTGTAAAGGAAACAATCTCAGAAACAAGAGAAGAACCACAAAATAAAGTTGTTCTGGTTGGAACGAAGAAAACGGCAACTCAAGTTACTACTAGTGAAGTAGTACCAAGTGCGAGCTCAGCGACGACTCTTGGTGATGAATCTAAAGCAACAACACAAAAAACTCCTATCCCAGGTTACTATACAGTAGAGGTTACTGAATCTGAAAATAAAACAGTCGTTACCGACCGTGAAAAAGTGCGTGAGTTGGCAAAAGATAGATCACCATTGCTAAATCTTATAGCACCAGATGGAGAAAAGTTGGTGCAGGTTAAGACAATAGAAGTCTATGATAATACAATTCTAGCGGGTCAGAGACAATTACAAGATATTCAAGCTAGCTATGTTACGGTAAATATTAAGAAAAAACGAGATCTAAGTAACAAAGAACAACAAACGGAATTAGTAATTACTAAAGAAATACCATTAATTACTAAAGTTTATCATATAGGTACAAAACCAAATGGTCTATCAAGAAAAGATGTAGTTGTTTCGGGACATGCATTTGATAGTAAAAGCAATGCTATAGAAGAAAAATCTGTTTCAATTTATAAAGATAATAAACTAGTTGCAGAGACTAATACTGATTTTGATGGTTATATGTTTACTCATTTAATCACAAATCAATCGTATACCTTGAAATCTGATGGATTCGAAGCTAAAATTACTCCCCTGCCTTATGGTGATCCGATAATTGAAAATATAAAGGGTCATTTTGAATTAGGAAGAAAATATTCAGATGATATGATTGACTACCATCTAAAAAGTAAGGTAATTTATGTTAATGATGGTCAATATCAGAGTGAAAGTGATAATGGGAAAAAAGTAGTACTATCTAAAGAAATTGATGCTAGAGTAGGTGATATTCTAATTATTCCGCCATCTAAGATCTATGAGACTTCTAAAGCTATTAAGATCAATTCTATTAGCACTATTAATAATCAGTCAGTTATTGAATATAGTGTCCCATCATTGTACGAGGTTGTACAGAATATCAATACCAAAGCTTGGTCGTCTAGTATCAACCGTGCTACTTTTATTCCAGCTGAAGGAGTTACTGTAAAAAAAGCATCAAATACAGATCAAGGTCTATTTAGAAGTGTCTCTCTTGAAGGATCTCTTCCAATTGTATCAATTCCGTTACTTAGTAAGGATAATATAAAAGGAACGCTGTCATTTAATATTTCAGGTAAGGTTTGGTCAGATGCTGTAGATTTAAATTTTTGGATTCCTAAAATAGATTTTATGAATTTTGATATCAATAAAGAATTGAGTTTTACCACAGAAGGTTCTTTAGAATTTAGTACATCAAAAAATATAAAAAGTCTAGAGATTCCGTTAGGAGAATTGATTTTGCCTACACCGGTTACAGGGGTGACTGTAAATATTCCTATAAGTATTAAGACCACTGTTGAAGGGAGTCTAACTGTTTCAGTATCAAGTACATATTCAATTCAAAATTCAATTAAGTTACAAAATTGGGTTCCTGAATATAAGCGTACTGTAAATCATACAATGAAAGTGGGAGAAGTAAAAGCTAAAGCCACAGTCCAAAGTGGTCCAGAAATAAAAGTAAAACCTAAAATATTAGGAATAGATACAGTTTCTCTTTCTGCTAATGCAGGGTTAGGAATAGAATCTTCGTATTCGAAAACAAACCTTTCAGTTGGGGAGAAAACAGAAGATAAAACAAATCTAATTACTGGTAATAATGAAAAACTTATTACATCACCTATTTCTGTCAATGATAAAAAGATATCTATCGAAACATATGGTTATCTAACTTTAAAGGCTGAACTAGAAATTTTGAAGCAAGCTAAAAAATTGGGATTAATTCGGGAAGACATGGCATTAAATGATGAATTAACCTTATTTGATGGTAAATTAAAAGGTACAATTTATGAGCGTGATTTAGGAAGTGATTATAGTAGTGAGCCAGTTCGTAATCCAGAAGCTATATTTGGAAAACTAACTAAACCATTCTTCTTTGGCCCTACTGGAAGAGGGCGGTTCACAGGAATGGTAATTTCTAAAGATGGTAATATCATGGGAAATTTCCGCGATCCTAATTGGTTGAACACTGGTCCAAATCATCCAAATGGTCAAGTGTATGTTTCTAATTTTACAGGTAAATTTAATAATCTAGTTAAAGTTAATGAATATGAATACAAGATGATATTAACTGATTTGGATTATCCTAAGGCTGGAGAAACAAAGATTTTCAAGGGGGTAAGAATTGATACACTTGAACCTTATGGAATAGCAGATTCGCACTCTCCAGGAAAAGAATTTATTCTTTATTTGCCAGGTCGTCTAGTTAAAGATTTACCAGAAATAGTTCGTGACAAGATTCGCTATGCCAAAGATGGCATAGTGGAGAGGTTAACAAGGGCAGTAATTTTTAATAAAGATAAAAGAACGGTATTTGTAGAAAGTGATTCTCCAATAAGGAAAGTGTCTGTTGAGGATGAACTAATTATCAAAGAAATTATTGACAATGGTTACGCTTATCAATTTTCTAAACTGGTAAAATCTAAACCTGTTATGAACGCTTATTCTTTGTATGTGCGTCAATTTAATCCAGGTGAACTAATAGATTATTACAATACATATAAAGGTGATAAAACATATCAACTTGAAGATGTTATTAAGGCTTTACCCACACCTGCTAAAAAAGTAAGTGTACCTTTGAAGTATTATACCGAGAAACAATGGCGTAAATTAGCTAATGATAAAAAATCTTGGGTAGAATGGTTTTATTCACAAGCAGACAAAGTTTTCTATGAAGTTGCCAAAGGTGGTCGTGGAGGTGGATTTTCTCCATTGAGGATTGAACCAAGTTATAGATGGAAGGTGTCAGATAATGGTATTGAAGTAAAAACTTATCTTGATGATGGGGTTGATACACCTTATCAGAAATACCTACTGAAGAAAAATAATAAGAAGTATGATGGTGGAATAAATAAAACTCCATACTATATCTCTAGGGTTACCAGATTATAATTAAATTGAGCTATACAGATTAGCAAAAAACTGCATCTGTATAGTTCTTTTTCTATTACTCACAATTGAAGGCTACATTAGTTTCTACTGAATAAGCTTTTTCGGTCATAACAAAACACTCCTGTTAAATGTCTACAGGAGTGTTATTCTTGTGCATCAATTTATGGGTTCAGCACTTATCTACTTTTCTAGTAACCAATCTATGATATTTTTCTTCTCAATACCATTGTAATTGGCTGTTAGCTGAATCGTATCCATTGTTAATAGATATTTTGGGAATTGATCTTTAATGGCTTCTAGTGGTCTAAGTTCTCTTTCGAGTGTTTCTGGAGCAAGTGTTGTTTCACTGACCTGATAATAAGCGTAGTGGCCAAGATCAGTTACAACAACAAAATCAACTTCATACTTATCTAAATTACCAACATATACCTGTGAATATCTACGTCTTAATTCCAAATATACAATATTTTCCAAGATATGCCCAATGTCTTCTTTGTGGTCTGGTAATAAGAGATGTCGTAAACCTAAATCAACGGGATAATATTTTTCTAATCGTTGCAATAATGCTCTACCTTTTACATCAAAACGTGGAACAGAATAAAAAAGTAAACTATCTGTCAAAGTTGTCAAATAATTTTCCAAAGTATTGTGGGATATTGAAACATTTTGGCTGACAAGGGTATTGCGAATCTTATTTGTTGATATTAAGCTACCTGTACTACTGAGAAGGGTTCGGACAATGCGCTCAATAATAGTAGGATTTGGATTTCCCAATCTAGTGACAATATCATTTAACAGTATTGAGTTATATATTCCTCTGAGATAGTCAATTTTTTCAGCGTAAGATGATGTTTGCAATAAGTAAGGGAAAGCACTAAAGAGATAATTGTTAAAAATTTCTGTTGTATTCAGATTCTCTGTGAGAGATTGACCTGATAGGTATTCTTCAAATGACAAAGGAAGAACCTCTATCTCAACATACCGCCCAGTCAAATTTGTCGCTAATTGGCTACTCATAAAGTAGGCGTTTGATCCAGTCAAATAGAGATCTACATTTGGCAAGATGAATAGACTATCTGCTACTAGTTCAAATTTTTCAACATGTTGAATTTCATCTAAAAAGATATAGTATGTTTTTTCCTCAACTAATCGCTCTTTTATATAAGCGAATAATGTTTGAAAATGTCGCAGGTCATAGTAACTCAAATCTTCGAAATTGATGGATATAATCTGATCCTCGTCTACCCCAGTTGCTAGTAACTCCTCTTTATAGAGTTGAAAGAGAACAGATTTACCAGCTCGTCTAACTCCGCTCACAACTTTGATGATTTGGCGGTCACGATGTCTTCTTAGAAAGTCTAAATAATGTGGTCTTTTAATATAGTTCATAATAGTTACCTCACAGATAGTATAATACAAATAGTAATTATTTTCAAATGTTTAGAAATAATATTTAATTTATTTGATTATTTCTAAGTGTTTGGAAATAACATCTTGCACTATTTAAATATCTTCAGGATAGAAAACGAAATTGCACTGGCACGAAGAAACTGTACATTTGTTGCTAGACTGTACATCATCTTTATGATGCAGTAATTCATATTTCTCAATTACATAGGCTCCAAAAACTAAAAAGTGATAACCCTTTGATAACCTCTCAGTTTTTAAAAGGATTATATATGTAAAAATTTATGCTTTATATCTCAAAAGAACTTGAGTTTAGTGATAATTTACCATAAATATCATAATGTAGAAAAAACCAGGTCTTAAGAAAGCTCGTAAAACATCACAATTTAGTAAACGTTAATTCGAGAGAATTACTATACTTACAAAGAGCACCTTTCGGGGTGTTCTTTTTGTACTTTCTTACTAAATTGGTGCAATTGACACAGTTGTTGCGACTTTAGTCGCTTACAAATGTGGCTGCAACATGACGAAGTCAGTTGCCTCAAAACGTTAATCAATACGATTATATCAACGTTTACAGACATTCAAGAATTTTCTCTTGGATGTCTTTTTTTGTCTGAAAATTAGAATTTTCATCACTGATTTTTAGAGTGATAACATGAAATATTTTTCATGTTGAAATGGTTTTAGAGTTATAGCATTTTTTCTGAATTTCTAATTTATTTCAAAATAAAAAAATTACCTTCTAAAAATTAGATGCAAAATCTAATTTTTAGAAGGTAGTTTGTTAATATTAAAATCGAATTTATTGGATAAAATTAAAGAGTTAGCTATAAAGCATATTTTGCCTTATTTTTCCATATAATTACAAACATTATTAATTTGTTTATGAAAATCTGTGCCAAATTTTTCGTCAAAAAATGCACTTCCGACTGTGAAAGCCCAAGGATTTGCCTCAATGACTTCATCTAAACGTTCATAACTATCAATACTGCCAGCCAAACAAACGGGAGCCTCTATAGCTTGAACAAAAGCATTGTTTAGTTCGACAGGATTACCTGTATATCGGTACCCTAGCAAGTCAAATCCGTAAACTCCTTTTGCTAGATATTCCTTTGCCTCAGAAATCATGTCCTCGATAGAACCTTCTAGAATAGATGGGCGATTAGTAATTTGTCCAACAAATGGCATGTATTTCATGTTGTTTTCTTTGCAGAATTGATTGATTGAATCAAAGAAGACAGTTCCCATTAAAATATCACACCCACATTCTTTTGCAATTTTTGCACCGTGAAGTCCACTTTCTTCGTCATATTCAACAACTTCAAGAAAAGTAGTTTTGCCGCAAGATTTCATTCTGGAGAATAGAGACTTCATTTCAGAAATAGGAAGAGGTTTTTCCTTAAATCCCCAATACTGAGCTTTAGAGTTTTTACAGGATTCGAAAATTTCACTAGCATTTTCAACTGTGTGATCATTATGTGTCAGCATAACGATTAATTTAGGTGTGGTGTTCATAATAGTTCCTTTTATCTTGAATTTAAGTCTTTTTTGATAGTAGAATATTTAGATTATTGTTTAATCATTTCAGTAGGAATGAGCTTCGGATCATACATGACTTTTGAATGATTTTTTAAAATCAGTTCTTTTTCTAAAATTTGTTCAGTTATTCTATCTACTTTTTCACGATAAATCATAGAGTTACGATAGTAATGATCCCCTTCTTTTTTGAAATGATGATTTTCTTCGACAATTTGATAAGTGAATGGGAATTGGGATTCACTGCGTAATTCTCCGAAGAGAATATCATTTTCTACCCATGTTCTCAATTGAATAAGTTGGTCAGTATTATTTTTAAAACGATAGTCCTGATGATTATACTGTACAGAAGTTCCATTCGCAAATGGTTTCCGAGTCCCCTTATCAGGGTCTAATGCATCAGAGTGAGAATGAAATTCTGTAATTTTCATAGGACTATGAACAATTAAAAGATGAAGCAAGTTAGCTAAATTACATAGCCCTCCGCCAATATCAGGTTCTACTTTCCCATTAATAATAACTCGCCCTTCCTGGTATCCTTTTTTCTTAGTTGTATTACCAACTAAACTCCAAAAAGAAAATTCTTCTCCTGGATGAATGATAATGTTATTTAGATTTTTACTAGCAATCTGTATGTTAGTAGCTTTTCCTTTTTGAAGAGTAATATCAATGCCAGGACCACGTTTTATCAGTTGGGTAGAATATGATGAAACTAAGTTAGGTAATATCTTTTCTTGACGAATTTTAGAGAATTTTTTTCCTTGTTTAAAGTTCTGTATATGTCGTTTTAGATTTTCTTTTTTTAAAGAGATTTTATATGTTGTAGGACTAATTTCACAAAATAATAGATCCTTATTCCAAAAAACCATGTTGTTTCTCCTTTTTGATCACATCTAAATTTTTATTTTTTTGTCTCAAAAATGGGTAAGTATGAAGTATTAATTTTTCAACCCATCGTTTTTTACCAATTCCGCCTTCTTTAGGATCATATAAAAAATCAACTAAGATAGTGGAGATATTTGCACGACTAGCTCCGAGCACATCTGTAAAAAGTTGATCTCCAATCATAACTGTTTCAAATGGTTTTAGCTGCATCATGTCAAGAGCTTTTTTAAAGTTCTTAGGATTTGGTTTTTCCGAAAGTGGGATAAAGGGAACAGATAAATGTTGATTAAATTGTGTGATTCTTTCTTCGTCGTTGTTTGACAAAAGAAAAATTTGGAAACCAATGGCTTTGAGATTTTGAAAAAGTTCAATAACTTGTTCTGTAGCGGGGGCGCCATGCATCACAAGAGTTTGATCGATATCAAAAATTAATCCTTTAAAACCAAGTTGATATAATCTTTGATAGGGGATATCAAAAACAGTTTTTGCTCGTGCTGCTGGCATGAATGGAAACATATTGTGTAAAGCCTTTCATTGAATATATAACAATAATTCTAGCACATATATAGAACAAGGTCAATACCACTATTAAGTGTGTAGCAGAAATAGATATTCCTAGTAGACAACCGTCCACTTTTTTTATATAATAAAATTAAACCTTTTTGGTTGAGTTTTAAAAATATGGATTCAAGTATCGATTAGTCTTTCTAAGGGAGATAATGTCCATTAAATTATCATAATAGGAGGTGAAGTATGTATCAGCCAGAAAAATTAAAGGCTCGGAGGAAAGAGTTAAAACTGACACAGAGGGAAATTGCAGAGAAACTTGGGATTAGTTTCCAGGCTTACTCAGCTTGGGAACGTGGAATCAAAGAACCGTCTAAGGAGAAGGTAGCCCAGTTAGAGAACATTTTAAAGGTATCCAAAGGATATTTTACTCAGATCGAGATTGTCCGTCTCTACCATAGCCTCTCCAAGCAAGGGCAGGAGAAGGTTGTTCTCTATGCTCGCAACCTGGCTCAAGAAGAACAGGCTCAGAAAGTGGCTCCCATGCCAGAGCGCCTCTACGAGTACCGTGTTTATGAACGCATGTCAGCAGGGATTGGGGCTTCAGTCTACGATAATCAGAATTTTGATACGGTTTACTTTAATGAGGAGTTGGCTCATGATTTTGCGTCATGGGTGTCTGGGGACTCCATGGAACCTAAATATCAAAATGGTTCAGTAGCTCTGATTCGAGAGACAGGATTTGACTATGATGGGGCTGTTTATGCAGTGGTTTGCAACAACCAGACCTATATCAAACGAGTCTATAGGGAGGAAGATGGCCTGCGTCTGGTCTCTATCAATCCTAAATACAAGGATATTTTCATCTCCTATGAGGAAGATCCTCGGATTGTGGGGATTATCGTTGGGAACTTTGTGCCGATGGAGGGCTAGTCAATGGGCTACTTTGATTATTCCAGAGAGCCCAAAAGTGACATTGCCTTTGTCGATATGAAATCCTTTTATGCCAGTGTTGAGTGCGTGAAACGGGGCTTACATCCGCTGAAAACCTCGCTTTGTGTCATGAGTCGCGCGGATAATTCAACTGGTCTTATCCTAGCCTCCTCTCCCCTGTTTAAGAAGATTTTTGGCAAGTCAAATGTTGGTCGGGCCTATGATCTGCCCTTTGATATCAAAACGCGAAAATTTTCCTATTACAATGCTCGAAAGCAAGGGCTACCTACCGACTCAGACTATGTTCGCTACATTGAAGATTGGGCTCAAGTGACCGTGATTGTGCCACCTAGGATGGATGAGTACATCGCAGTCAATATGGAAATTCAGCGAATCTTTCAAAACTATGGCGGTCCAGATGATATTTATCCCTACTCTATCGATGAGGGATTTATTGACCTAACTAGTTCGCTCAACTATTTCATCCCAGATAAGGGTCTCTCTCGCAAAGACAAGCTAGATTTGCTTTCTGCCCGTATTCAGAGGGATATTTGGAGGCAGACAGGGATCTACTCTACAGTAGGTATGTCCAATGCCAATCCCTTACTAGCCAAGTTGGCTCTGGATAATGAGGCCAAGCACACTCCGACCATGAGGGCCAACTGGTCTTACCAGGATGTGGAAGAGAAGGTCTGGTCCATTCCCAAGATGACGGATTTTTGGGGGATTGGCAGGCGGATGGAGAAACGCTTGTATGCTCTGGGGATTTTTTCCATCAAGGAATTGGCAACCAGCAATCCCGACCAGTTAAAGAAAGCTCTGGGTCAGGCTGGTCTGCGTTTGTGGTTTCATGCTAACGGGATTGATGAGAGCAATGTTCATAAGCCCTATAAAGCCAAATCCAAGGGCTTGGGGAATTCTCAAATCTTGCCGAGAGACTACGTGAAGCTACGGGATATTGAAATTATTCTCCGAGAAATGGCTGAGCAGGTAGCTATTAGATTGAGAAAGTCTTGCAAGAAAACAACCCTTGTCTCTGTCTATGTCGGTTTCTCTAAACAGGAAGTTAGACCGTCTATTCACACACAAATGAAGGTCGAACCGACCAATAATACAGCTGTTTTAACGAATTATGTTTTGAAGTTATTTCATAACAAATACACTTCAGGAGCAGTCAGAAGTGTTGGAATCAACTATTCAGGATTTGTGGATGAGTCCTTTGGTTTGATTTCCCTTTTTGATGATGTTGATAAGTTAGAAAAAGAAGAAAGGCTCCAGACGGCCATTGACTCTATTCGGGAACAATTTGGTTTCACTTCTCTCTTAAAGGCCAATGCACTGGAAGAAGCCTCTAGGAGTCTTGCCAGAAGCAAGCTGATTGGGGGACATTCTGCTGGAGGATTAGATGGATTAAAATGATTGATCGTTCTTATTTACCTTTTCAATCCGCGCGAGATTATCAAGATCCAGGTATGCAGAAGTGGATGGGATTTTACCTTTCAGAACACACCAGTTCGCTCAGTGAAGAAAAAAGCCGGGTTGATTTTTCGACGGATTTGACTCCAGATGAGAAGTTACACTTGCTTTCTCAGCTTTATGTTGGCCAACTTAGGGGAAATTTTGTGCTAAAGGAAAAGAAGCAGAAAACCACTATAATCGGTGTGGTGAGAGAGTTATCGCCTCAGACTCTATCTATTAGGACAAGCGAGGGATATAGGTTGATAGAGGTTGCAGATATCCTAGGAATTCGGCTGTGGGAGGAGGGAGTTTATGACTAGAAAAGAGCTGTATGAAAACAAACTGCAGATGGATTACTTTTCAGATAACTATATTCGTTTTGAAGAGGATTTTCAAAAATACTCTGCCATGAACGTACCCTTGACTTTCTTGATTGATGACATCCTACGAACCATGGCGATGAATCAGAAAAACTACTTTGTTTTAAACAAGGAAAATGCCAAGGATGGGCGGGAGCATAGCTTTTATTTTAGGGTGGTAACGGAAAAAGCATGTCCCAGAAATAGGACCTATGTATATGCTGGGGTTAAAAATAGTGGCCAGTAGATTTGGTAGGAGATTAACTCGTTTTTTGGTGTGTCCCATTGCAGCTATCTGAAGAGGACTTGCAGAAGCTTATTATGGTCTTTCTGACGAGATTAGACAAGAAGCCCTATCTTTTTTAGATAATCGTTTACTTGAAATTGTTGTTGAATTTGAAAATACTTATCCCAAATAATCATTCTGTTTTATAGATACTAAGACATCCATAGAAATTTATGGATGCTTTTTAATTTGTAGATAGAAAAAGAGAAGACCGGCTGGTCTTCTCTTTGGGGGAACTAGAATCATTGAAAAGAATTAAGTAAAGATTTTAATTAGTCTTTGAAATTCTTTTGGAAGATAAGTAGAGACAATACTGAAGTAATAGCAGCCAAGAATAAGAAGGCATTTGCTTCTTGCTCTCCAGTTTCTGGGAGTTGTTTTTCCTTGTCTTGTTTAACTGTAGTAGCAACAGGTGCTTTTTCATCTTTTCTTGGTGAATCTTCTGTTACAACTGCAGGAGCTGGTTTTTCAGTTTCTCTAGGTAGAACATACTCAGGGAGAGTCACAACTGGTGGCGCCTCTGTTCCTACAGAACTTTGTTTAGTTCCGACCTCAATTACTCTATCTAGAGCTGGAATTGATTCAGTTTGGACTACCTTGCGATTGCTGCCATCTACTTCGACATACTCGATTATAGCACCATCTTTCCCTTCTGCTAGAACTTTCTCTTTTCCTTTATCTAAGTTTGGATTTTCATGACGGATAGTCTTGAATGGTACTGCCTTCTTGACAATATCCAAACTTGGAAGTTTAAAGACAAGGTCCTTAACTCCTTCTTCAGGACTTGAAGAAGTAATTGGTTTTTCAGGTTCTTTTGGTAGAAGGTACTCAGGAAGAGTCACAACTGGTGGAGTATCTGTTCCTACAGAACTTTGTTTAGTCCCAACTTCAATCACTCGGTCTAGAGCTGGAGTTGATTCGATTTGAACTACCTTACGATTGCTGCCATCTACTTCGATATACTCGATTATAGCACCATCTTTCCCTTCTGATAGAACTTGTTCTTTCCCTTTGTCTAATTGTGGATTTTCGCGACGGATAGTCTTGAATGGTACTGCCTTCTTAACAATCTCCAAACTTGGGAGTTGGAAGACAAGCTCTTTAACCCCTTCTTCAGGACTTGAAGAAGTAATTGGTTTTTCAGGTTGTTTCGGTTCAACTGGTTGTTCTGGCTGGCTAGGTTGCAATTGCTTGATTTGTTCAAGAGCCTTATTGAGAGCTTTATTGACGTCTTCTTGAGTCTTAGCCTCTTGAATAGCTGCGATTGCTTTGTCAGTAATTTCAACTAATTTCTTCTTAGCATCGTTGTTGGCACCAAGCTCAGCCACTTTTTTCTCGATAGCTTCAGTCAAGCTAGCCATAGCCTTATCATAATTGATTTCAGGCTGTTCCGGTTGTTTTGGTTCAACTGGTTGTTCTGGTTGGCTAGGTTGCAATTGCTTGATTTGTTCAAGAGCGTTATTGAGGGCTTTGTTGACGTCTTCTTGAGTCTTCGCTTCTTGGATAGCTGCGATTGCTTTATCAGTAATTTCAACTAATTTCTTCTTAGCATCGTTGTTAGCACCAAGTTCAGCTACTTTTTTCTCGATAGCTTCAGTCAGGCTAGCTATAGCCTTATCATAATTGATTTCAGGCTGTTCCGGTTGTTTTGGTTCAACTGGTTGTTCTGGTTGGCTAGGTTGCAATTGCTTGATTTGTTCAAGAGCGTTATTGAGAGCTTTGTTGACGTCTTCTTGAGTCTTAGCCTCTTGAATAGCTGCGATTGCTTTGTCAGTAATTTCAACTAATTTCTTCTTAGCATCGTTGTTGGCACCAAGCTCAGCCACTTTTTTCTTGATAGCTTCAGTCAGGCTAGCCATAGCCTTATCATAATTGATTTCCGGCTGTTCCGGTTGTTTTGGTTCAACTGGTTGTTCTGGACTTGTTTCGTCTCCAGGTTTTTGGTAATTTTCATCTTTGCTAAGAATATCTTGCAAAGCAGTGACTGTTGACATCACATCTTGTACATTTACCGTATCAGAACTTAATTGTGCAGTGAGTTTATCAAGATTAGACTTAAATGCTTGGCGTGCAGTTGCTGTATTTTTCAAACCACTTGGATCAAAGTTAGATAAGTCGTCTTTCCATTTAGAGAGAGATTGAAGGATTTGTGTTTTGCTGTAGAGTTCGCTTCCTTCACCACGAGTGATGAATTGATCCACCTGGATACCGATGTTTCGAGACAAATCGTTTCGATCAGAATCTAGTTGGAGTGTTACTGCGTGCAAGTTTTCATCAAGTCCTTTTAGGCTGACTAGAGTCTGGTCACCTTGGCGTTGGGCAGCGTGACCGCTAAAGTATTTCTTGCCATCAATAGTTGAAGCATTTCCCATACCATCTTGGTAAGGAATTTCTTTGCCATCTAAGAAGACCTTGTAGATACCATGACCTGGGTCAACAAATCCTTTGATTTCTAAACCAGTACCATAGAAATAAGCAGTTACAGTTGTCTTTTTCTTCTGATCCTCTGTCAGATGTCCAAATGATACCCATGATTCAGTGTTTTGGTATTTGCCAGAAGAGTTGGTTTCGTGTCTCCAGCCAGGACTGTAATCTAATTGGCTAGCTTGGTCGTCGTAATTTGTCTGATCTTTCTTCAATAAATCAGCCTTCATTACTCGAATAGTTGCGTCGGTAGCAAAACCGAGTAGAGCGCCATCAGAAACAGAAGTGAGTTTTGCTTTGAAATCAAAGATTGAGTCAGCTTGTTCGGTGAAGTCGATAGTTGGAATGGTAACAGTTTTCTCTGTTTCGCCATCTGCAAAGGTCACATCTTGAGTTGTATCTTGGTAAACCTTACCGTGAACACCTGTTCCAGGTTCTGTGATGAAGCGAACAGTAGCAGCTCCCTTGCTTCCACCAACACGCTTAATTGTAACAGTAACAGGTTTTCCTTTTTCGACATCGTAAGAAGTTGCTTCAAGCTCAAACATACCCTTGCTGTTATTGTTTAGAGTGTAGATTCCTTCTGTAGCAATTGGTTCACCCGTTTTGTTAACGAGAGTAATAGTGTGTTCTCCAGGCGCTAAATCGTCTGTTTCATATACTTTTTGGCTGCGTTTACGGCTAGTGTTCTTGGTTTGTACATCTGCGACTTTTTGACCATCCACGTATACAGACATTTCACCATGGTTTGGATCTACTGTTGATACAACATAAGCCTTGGTTCCTGTGAAACGGTAGGTGACTTTGGCATCTTTCTTGTTGGTCCACATAGAAGTACCGCGGATACCTTCTGATTCGTTGTACCAAGTTGTACCTTCCTTGTCAGCCGTTGTATTTGAGTGGTATTCTAGTCCAAGAGGATATCCATCATTCTTTTCGATAGTGCTCGGAGTTTTATAGACTGAGAAGTTGGTTAGGATTGGTGTGGCTTGTGAGCCAGTAATCGTAACTCGGATTTTTTGTGCTTCTACAGGTTGACCCTGGATCAAACGACGATAGCCTACGGTTGAACCTTCACCATATGGAACCCAACGTCCGTTGATTTCGACTTCAATCTTGAATCCAGAAATACGTTGTCCTTTGGCAATATCTTCTTTTAGTTCAACGACGTCAAAACGTCTCTTTTGTCCTAAATCAACTGTGAAACTACCAGTTGTAGCATCATTTGAAGGAGCCCAGCTAGTATCATCTTTACCGTCTGTAAGGTGGCTTTCTTTGTAGAGATGGTTCTGACGAGTCGAACTTGCTGTTACAGTCGCACCTTTGGCAAAATCAGTGGCATACATTTGATCTAGAGTCGCTTTGAATTCTTTCAAGCGGGCCACGTCAGCATCTGCGAATTTACCTTCTTTGTTTGGTGGAATGTTGAGAAGAAGTGGCGTTCCACGACCAACAGACTTGAAGTAGATATCCATCAATTCTTTGAGAGATTTTGGCTGCTGATTATCGTGGTAGAACCAGCCAGAACGGATAGAAACATCTGCTTCCCCTACAGAGTACATATCTCCGTCAGGGTCACCATGGTTAAGGTATTCGTTCTTAACGTTTTCGGTAATATTTGCTTTCTTGACCTTGTGCCATACAGGGTCTCCGGCGATACCACGCTCATTTCCAATCCAACGGATACTTGTTGGTTGAGCAGAGAAGATAGCGATATCTCCTTCAGCTTCCTTGATGTATTTGAACCATTCATCAAAAGTGTAGGTTACTTTTTGGGCACCACTACCGCGTGCTCCATCCATCCAGACTTCGATAAATTTACCCTTATTACCGTATTTTGGATTACCAAGGATTTCTTTCAGCTGGTTGAGGTAGTATTCGTTGTATTCTTTTTGAGTAGCTACCTTATATTTAGGGCTATTAACATCCCATGGCGATAGGTAAACACCCATGTTCATATCGTATTTAGTAGCCGATTTAGAGATTTCTTCTAAAAGGTCACCCTTTCCATCTTTCCATGGGCTTGCAGCAACGGTATGATTTGTATATTTAGATGGGTAAATAACGAAACCGTCGTGGTGTTTGACAACCATAATAGTGCGTTTAAAGCCAGTTTCCTTTAGAGTACGGATCCATTGGTCTGTATCTAAGTTAGTTGGATTGAAGTTTTTAGGATCTTCATTTCCGTGTCCCCACTCAGAATTAGTGTAAGTATTCATACCATAGTGGATGAAGGCAGCTAATTCTTCCTTGTGATAATCAAGTTGAGCCTTGCTTGGAAGGGGACCGTGATTTCCAATTTCTGTTTCTTTATCTTCTGGATGAGCAGCAGGTAAAACATTTGAAGTCGGATTAGAGCTATCAGAGATTTTTTCGTATTCAAAGACGACATCATTCACACCCTTGTGCTGGATGCTGGCTTCTAAGCGTGGAGTGATTGCGCGGTAGCCTGCGATTTCTTTTGCTTCAAAAGTGTTTACAAAGGAAACATCGTATTCTTTTCCGTCATTATTATCAGTAACAACATCTGCTAATTCTTGCTCTGAGCCTTTCAAACGATAATGAATGGCAAATGAACCTTTATTCACTTTATAAACCACCTTGATGACCCGTGTTCCTGGAGCTGTTTTGCTGACGACGTTGTAGGTCCACTCATCTTTGAGTTGTTTGTTGATTTCGACGCCATCAATAGAGACAATCTGGTATTTCTCTTGATTTTTTGTATAGAAGTCAGTCTTAGCGATTTCTTTTTTGAAGTTATAATCAAAAGCTGTTCCAACTTCAGTTTTTTCAACAAAAGTATCATCAGTTTTGATTGGATTACCAGTTTCATCTACGTGTTGAACAACTACACGTCCGTAATCGATTCCTTTAATGAGTGTCGCAACACCATTTTCATCGAAAGAATATTGATTTTCGCCAATAACAGCAGTTTTATTTCTGAACATTTCTCCTTCAGGAGTAAAGTAATATCGTTTCCCATTATCACCTTGGTACCAACCTTTGACACCATATTTAGCGATAATATCTTTTACCCATTTTACTTGCTCGGGTGAGAGGACGATTCCGCCACCGAAGCGGTCTTTGTCAGGGATGCCGTTTTCAATTGTGCCGTGTTGGTGAACACCGACTACTTTACCATCACCGTTGATAATACCAGCACCTGAAAGGCCTGAAACAGAAGTCATATGATAGGTGATGCCTTTTGAGCCTTTATCATCATAATTATCAACAGATTTCACGACACCATCAGCCTTGTAAAGTTGACCAGCTACAATTGGTTTTTTGAGCTCAGGTGAGCTTGAATCAGTTGGATATCCAATCGTGCTAACAGGGTCCCCAGGTTGATAGGTTTTATTTTCTGCCAAGGGAACAAAGGTAGCAGCTTTATTTGGACTAGCGATTTGAAGAGGAACAGGTGCTACAACAGCAGCCAAGTCATTTTGATATCCTTTTCCAAATTCTTTCTTGTTCCAAAAATGAATATCTTCTTCTTTGAATAGAGTAGTATTACCCGTTACAGGTTGAGAATTGCGAACAGCAGAATTAGAACCGAGGTTATAGTAAAACTTAGCAGAATCTCCGCCTCGAATATGTCCTTCTTTTGTATCACGGTTTGGTTCTAAAAAGTTGTGGGCAACAGTCAAGATGACATTTGGTGCCACAAAAATACCAGAACCAGAAACGATATAGCGTTGGGAACCACCATTGTAAATAGTGTAAATCATACTGGCAGCAGTAGCAGGTTGCCCTTCATAAGGAACGTGTTTCAAATCTAGACCACCGTTGATGATCGCACGATTACCATTTTCAGCTTCTTTTGGAAGATTTTCCTTGTTTTTTAGAATACTTTCTGTCTCAACTTTTGGGCTCTCCTTCTTGTCTACGATTGCTGAAGTATCTATGTTTTTCACGGGTGCATCAGGATAAGCTTGATCGTGGATTTCTTCAGGAAGCAAGTCAGTCGTTTTAGTATCTGCTACAGTTTTCTCCTCTACTGGTTTAGCAGTTTTTTCTGCTTTCTCTGCTTTCTCTGACTCTTGAGGTGTAGAAATTACAGGACTTTCATTTTTGACTTCTGGTTTGGTTTTTTCAGCTTCGGCCAATTTTTCTACGTTTGGTTGAGAACTTGTAGTTTCAACTTTTGCTTCGTCAGCTAGTGCTGTTCCAGATGCAAAAAAAGCGAGTCCGACCATAACCGAAGCAACTCCAACGGTTAATTTTCTGATGCTAAAAGTTTGCCCTTTTTCAAAAAGGTATCGATTCATAATGTACTCCTAGTTTGAATAAAGACAGTCAGCTACTGTCTGAGCCCAAGTATGACTTGGAAACGATTTTTTTTAGCGATAGTTAGATTTTGTGCAATAGTTTGAGACTAACCCCTCCCTCTATTTAAGCGCTTTCATTTTGAGGTGAAAAAATTTAAATTGCCATCTTAATCTTTAAAATGACCTAAAATCCTTAATATAACAAATATACTAAATTATTCCGAGAAATGCAATAGAGAAATGTAAGAAAATCCATCTAATTTAAAGAATTTCGTTTACTTTTTAAAGAAAATCCATCCTTATGTTTTTGGGAGTATAGAAGGATGGATTTTAATGAAGTTTAGAGTAGATTACGTATGGCCTCTTCAATTTGTTTTGGGTCTGTTTTGGAAGAAAAGCGCTCAGAGACTTGCCCATCTCGACCAATGAGAAACTTAGCGAAATTCCATTCGATTCGTTTTCCTAGTGGTCCAGATTTCTGGTCTTTCAACCAAACATAGAGAGGATTTGCTTCCTTACCGTTGACTTTGACCTTGGCAAAACGAGGAAAAGTAGTATGATAGTGTAGGCTACAGAAACTATTGATTTCCTCTGCGCTACCGGGGGCTTGTCCCATAAACTGATTACAAGGGAAGTCTAAAATCTCAAATTCCTGATTTTGATAGCGGTCATAGAGTTCTTGGAGACCTTGGTACTGGGGCGTTAAACCACATCCAGTAGCAGTGTTGACAACCAAGAGAATCTTACCACGATAGGTCTCTAGTGGAGTTTCTTGATGGTCTTGGTTCAAGACTGAAAAATCGTATAGTGAAGTCATTGCTTGCTTTTCTCCTTCTGTTTGGTATTTTTAGGAGTTTTCTCCTCCTGTAGTGATAGAAATCCGTAGGTCAGGGTTCCAAAAATGCTACCGATAATCAGGCCATACATCAGGAAAGGACCACTTTTATCGAATTGCATGAGCAACTTCATAAAATCTGAAAGGGACATCTGCTGAACGAAGACTTTATGAAAGATGAGTAAGGTAAAGAAGCCAATCTGAATACCGATAAACACAATCCAACTCCTAAATTTGATTTGGGCTTTGCTGTAGGTTTTGAGGATGATTTCTGATTTGTCATCCTTTTCAAGATGAAGCTCTTGGACGGCTTTTTGAGCTTTTATACTCATGAACAAAATGAGTCCAAAATAGATGTAGGGCATAACATTTCGAACAATTTCTATAAAGCTTCCGAACAAAATATAGAATAGGAAGAGAATGAAGGAAGAGTAAAAGATTTGGATCATGGAACGGGCGCAAGCCTTGTAGATAACCTCTTGACGGCATTCATCAAAAGGCCCTTGGATATGAAAGAAATTTCGAAGTAGGCGAGTTGTTAAGTCTTCTTTTTTCATGCTAGTAACCTCCTAAATGAGCGTCTTTACTGACTTTCTTTTACGAATTGATAGAGATAATAAAGATAAGTGATAGAAGAAAGGATAGCGATAGTGAACAGTATATAATATTTCCAATTGCTTGAAATGAGCGTCAGTTGTGGTAAGGATAGAATCATAAAGAATAGTGCTAAGTTGAGTATGCGCGTTTTTTGGGAGTCGATCTTTAGATAAGTCAATCCTTTGTTGAGGGCTGGAACAAAGACTGGAAGGAAGACTATATCGTAGATTGGCAAGTTCCCTGAAACGATGATGAAGATGAGCAGAGAAGCAAACAAAAGATGATAGGGATGATAGGTAAGTAAAGTTACTAGTGATTTCATAGGGCACCTCCTAATCCTCATCTTGATTTTTCTTAGCTTTAGCAATGCGACGGGAGATGAGGAACTGTATGCTTGCTCCGAAGAAGATAGAACCGAGAATGCTTGATACACCATTTCTTATAGTGAGGAGAGAATGAAAATAGTCCTGACCTTCACCTATGAGTATACTGAGAAGAGGAGTTATAAAAAACATCCATAGACCAAAGAACAAACCTGCTTTAAGACCTGGGTAGTATAGTTGCTTGCTTTCTTTCTCATTCAGCATATCTGGATCAATAGCTGTAATCCCTGTTTTTTTCATTTGGTAGGTGACATAGCCAGCAGCGATGAGGGCAATCACTAGAATCAGAGGAGGATAGATTAGAGCCACTTCTTGAGGGTATTTATAGGCCAGAAGGAGTGGAATAAGATTTCCGAAAATCATCAGATAAAAGAGGATGATAAAGACTTGGTTACCGATACGATCGGCCTCACGCCGTTTGTATTCGTCAAGGGGACCAGAAATACCGTATGTGCGTTTGATGAGTTTTTCAGTGAAGGTTTCTTTTTTCATGAGTTGGCTCCTTTTTTAAAAATCATCCTCCCAAAAGAGACTGTTTAGGTCAGTTTGGAGGCTGCGGGCGAGATTGAGACAGAGTTCCAGGGTTGGATTGTACTTGTCGTTTTCAATCATATTGATGGTCTGTCTCGAGACACCGATATCCTTGGCTAGCTCGAGCTGGGAAATGCCCAGTTCCTTGCGAAATTCTTTCACACGATTCATCTGGACTCCTTTCTGATTTGTGTCGCATATATTTGACTATATTATATTCTTCTATGAAATAGATGTCAAGCATATTTGACATATTTCTTAAAGAAATCTTACTTGTTTTTGGTCTATTTGTCTGACTAGTGCAAGCTAGTCAGATTTGTGGTAAAATAGATAAGATATGACAAAAGAATTTCATCATGTAACGGTCTTACTCCACGAAACGATTGATATGCTTGATGTGAAACCTGACGGTGTTTACGTTGATGCGACCTTGGGTGGAGCAGGCCATAGCGAATATTTATTAAGTAAATTAAGTGAAAAAGGCCATCTCTATGCCTTTGACCAGGACCAGAATGCCATTGACAATGCGCAAAAACGTTTGGCACCTTACATTGAAAAGGGGATGGTGACTTTTATAAAGGATAACTTCCGTCATTTACAGGCACGTTTGCGCGAAGCTGGTGTTCAGGAAATTGATGGAATTTGTTATGACTTGGGAGTGTCTAGTCCTCAATTGGACCAGCGTGAGCGTGGTTTTTCTTATAAAAAGGATGCGCCACTGGATATGCGGATGAATCAGGAAGCTAGTCTGACAGCTTATGAAGTGGTGAATCACTATGACTATCATGACTTGGTTCGTATTTTCTTCAAGTATGGTGAGGATAAGTTTTCTAAACAGATTGCGCGTAAGATTGAACAAGCACGTGAAGTCAAGCCAATCGAGACAACGACTGAGTTGGCAGAGATCATCAAGTCGGCTAAGCCTGCTAAGGAGCTCAAGAAGAAGGGCCATCCTGCCAAGCAGATTTTCCAAGCTATTCGGATTGAAGTCAATGATGAACTGGGAGCTGCAGATGAATCTATCCAGCAGGCTATGGATATGTTGGCTCTAGATGGTAGAATCTCAGTGATTACCTTCCATTCACTAGAAGACCGCTTGACCAAGCAATTGTTCAAGGAAGCTTCAACGGTTGAAGTTCCCAAAGGTTTGCCTTTCATCCCAGATGATCTCAAGCCCAAGATGGAATTGGTATCCCGTAAGCCAATCTTGCCAAGTGCAGAAGAGTTAGAAGCCAATAACCGCTCGCACTCAGCTAAGTTGCGCGTGGCCAGAAAAATTCACAAGTAAGAGGAAAAAATGGTAGATAAGAAAGAAACAACCAGTCAATTCTTGCAGAATCGTATCAAAAAATTCTCACGTGTGGAGAAGGCTTTTTATCTTTCCATCGCATTTACAGCTCTCGTTTTAGCAGTGAGTATCATCTTTATGCAGACACGACTTTTGCAAGTGCAAAGTGATTTGACGAAAATCAATGCGCAGATAGAGGAGAAGAAAACAGAGCTCGATGATGCTAAGCAGGAAGTGAATGAATTGATTCGTTCAGAGCGCTTGAAAGAGATTGCAGATAAAAAAGATTTGAAATTGAATAATGAAAATATCCGAACAGCGGAGTAAGATATGAAATGGACAGAAAAAATAACCCGATTTGCGATAAAAAATCGTAAATCTCCAGCAAAAAACCGTAGGATAGTTGGTAAGTACCTCAGCTTTGTAGCGGTTGCCCTTTTTGGTCTCTTTTTGGCCAATTTTGCTTATATTATCGCGAAAGGTAATATATTTGGTACTGACTTAGTAAAAGAAGCTAAAAAGGTTCACCAAACAACCCGAACAGTTCCTGCCAAGCGTGGAACTATCTATGACCGAAATGGAGTGCCTATCGCAGAAGATGCGACCTCTTATAATGTCTATGCTGTTATTGACAAAAAATACAAGTCAGCAACGGGAAAAATTCTTTATGTAGAGGATTCGCAGTTTAATAAGGTAGCAGAAATTTTCCATAAGTATTTGGATATGGATGAGGCTTATGTGAAAGAGCAACTCTCTCAACCAAATCTCAAACAGGTTTCTTTTGGTGCTAAAGGGAATGGGATTACCTATGCTAATATGATGTCCATTAAACAGGACTTAGAATCTGCTAAGGTTGAGGGTATTAATTTTACGACTAGTCCAAATCGAAGTTATCCAAATGGGAAATTTGCCTCATCCTTCATCGGTTTAGCCCAACTTCATGAAAACGAAGATGGTTCTAAGAGTCTCGTTGGGACATCCGGTATTGAAAGTTCCTTGAATAGCTTGTTAGCAGGGACAGACGGTATTATTACCTATGAAAAAGACCGTGTAGGAAATATCGTACCAGGTACAGAACTGGTATCGCAACAAACTGTGGATGGCAAGGATGTTTATACAACATTGTCTAGTCCGCTACAATCTTTCATGGAAACTCAGATGGATGCCTTTCTAGAAAAAGTAAAAGGTAAGTATATGACCGCGACCTTGGTCAGTGCAAAGACCGGTGAAATTCTCGCTACCACCCAACGACCTACCTTTAATGCAGATACTAAAGAAGGAATCACTGAGGACTTTGTTTGGCGTGACATTCTTTATCAAAGTAACTATGAACCAGGATCAGGCATGAAGGTTATGACGTTAGCTTCTTCTATTGATAATAATACCTTCCCAAGTGGAGAATACTTCAATAGCAGTGAATTCAAAATAGCGGATGCGACGACTCGAGATTGGGATGTTAATGAAGGTTTGACTACTGGTAGTATGATGACTTTCTTACAAGGTTTCGCTCACTCCAGTAATGTTGGAATGAGTCTACTTGAACAAAAAATGGGAGATGCTACTTGGTTGGATTATCTAAAACGCTTTAAATTTGGGGTTCCAACTCGCTTTGGCTTGACAGATGAATACGCTGGTCAACTTCCAGCTGATAATATTGTTAGTATTGCTCAAAGCTCATTTGGGCAAGGAATTTCAGTGACACAAACACAAATGCTTCGTGCCTTTACAGCTATTGCTAATGATGGAGTTATGCTGGAGCCAAAATTTATAAGTGCTATTTATGATACTAACAATCAGTCTGTACGTAAGTCACAAAAAGAAATAGTAGGAAATCCTGTTTCCAAAGAGGCAGCAAGCACAACTCGAAATCACATGATCTTAGTTGGGACGGACCCTCTATATGGAACTATGTATAATCACTACACAGGAAAGCCAATTATAACAGTTCCTGGACAAAATGTAGCAGTTAAATCCGGTACGGCTCAAATCGCTGATGAGAAAAATGGAGGATACTTGGTTGGTTCTACCAATTATATTTTCTCAGTTGTGACTATGAATCCTGCTGAAAATCCTGATTTTATCTTGTATGTAACGGTTCAACAGCCTGAGCATTATTCAGGTATCCAGTTGGGAGAATTTGCCACCCCAATCTTGGAGCGGGCTTCAGCTATGAAAGAATCTCTCAATCTTCAATCTCCAGCCAAAAATTTAGATAAAGTTACGACAGAATCTTCTTATGCAATGCCTAGCATCAAGGATATTTCACCTGGTGAGTTGGCGGAAGCCTTACGCCGAAATATTGTGCAACCAATCGTTGTAGGTACTGGAACAAAGATTAAAGAGACTTCTGTAGAAGAAGGGACCAATCTTGCACCAAACCAACAAGTTCTCCTTTTATCGGATAAGGTAGAAGAAATTCCAGACATGTATGGCTGGAAAAAAGAGACTGCCGAGACCTTTGCTAAATGGTTGGATATTGAACTGGAATTTGAAGGTTCAGGTTCCGTTGTTCAGAAGCAAGATGTTCGGACTAATACAGCTATCAAAAACATTAAAAAAATTAAATTAACTTTAGGAGACTAATATGTTTATTTCTATTAGTGCTGGAATTGTGACATTTTTACTAACTTTAGTAGGAATTCCGGCCTTTATCCAATTTTATAGAAAGGCGCAAATTACAGGCCAGCAGATGCATGAGGATGTTAAACAGCACCAGGCAAAAGCTGGGACTCCTACAATGGGGGGACTTGTTTTCCTCATTGCTGCAGTTGTGGTGAGTTTCCTCGTCGCTCTTTTTTCGAAACAATTGACCAATAATGTTGGTATGATTTTGTTTATTTTGGTCTTGTATGGCTTGGTTGGTTTTTTAGATGACTTTCTCAAGGTCTTCCGAAAGATCAATGAGGGGCTAAACCCCAAACAGAAATTGGCTCTTCAGCTGCTAGGTGGCGTCATTTTCTACCTTTTTTATGAGCGTGGGGGCGATATGCTCTCTGTCTTTGGCTACCAAGTGCATTTAGGGATTTTCTATATTATCTTCGCTCTTTTCTGGCTAGTTGGTTTTTCAAACGCAGTCAACTTGACAGATGGTATTGACGGTCTAGCTAGTATTTCCGTTGTGATTAGCTTGTCTGCCTATGGAGTTATTGCCTATGTGCAAGGTCAGATGGATATCCTTCTAGTGATTCTTGCCATGATTGGTGGTTTGCTTGGTTTCTTCGTCTTTAACCATAAGCCTGCTAAAGTCTTTATGGGGGATGTGGGAAGTTTGGCCCTAGGTGGAATGTTGGCAGCTATCTCTATGGCCCTCCACCAAGAATGGACTCTCTTGATTATCGGAATTGTTTATGTCTTTGAAACAACTTCGGTCATGATGCAAGTCAGTTATTTTAAACTGACAGGTGGTAAACGTATTTTCCGTATGACGCCTGTGCATCATCATTTTGAGCTTGGAGGATTGTCTGGTAAGGGAAGTCCTTGGAGCGAGTGGAAGGTCGACTTCTTCTTTTGGGGAGTGGGGCTATTAGCAAGTCTCTTTACACTAGCAATTTTATACCTACTGTAAAAAAATAATCTTTTATTGATAAAAGAAACCAGGATGAAGCTTATCTTCATCCTGGTTTTTGTGTGCTTAAAAGTTAGTTGGACTCATCCTTCTTGCTCTTAAGTAGAAAAGTTGCTGTTAAGACTAGACTCAATCCTGACAAGAATAGTAGTGGATTGGATGTTTCACCAGTAGCTGGAAGTTGTTCTTTAGGAGAAGCACTTGCAGATTGGACAAGGTCTGGACTAGATGAAACTTGCTCAGAGCTGTTGGCTAATGGTTTGATATCTGTTTCACTTGGTTTTTGATTTGCAGTAGTTGATGCTCCATTAGCTTGATAAACGACTGCATAGGTGCTGAAATGACTAGTCATAAATTCTGCCATTCCCTCGCGAATAGTAAAATCGAGTGCCTGTAACTCTTTTGATGGAGTTAGGTAGTAGACATTTTCGACAGCTGAGGAAATAGGCAAGCGGACCAAGACAGTTCCTTTTGGTTGTAAACTATGATCTGTTGAATTTTTAAGGTGAAGATCGTAAGCATCATAGGTCTTACCAAATAGTTCTTGAGCTAAAACGCGTCTGCTAGAAATGTGAGAAATTCCCTCTAAGTCAGTCGCTCCTCCAATAATTTCAACTTTAGTCTTTTCATCCTTTAAGACACGAAGTTTATATTCAGGAACAGAAACAGTAGGAGCTTGTTCTTGTCCCGCTGTCCCGACAGGTTGAGTGTACTCAGGGATAGAAACAGTAGGCGGTTGTTCTAGTCCTGCTGTGCCGATAGGTTGAGTGTACTCAGGGATAGAAACAGTAGGCGGTTGTTCCTGTCCAGCCGTTCCGATAGGTTTAGTGTATTCAGGGATAGAAACAGTAGGCGGTTGTTCCTGTCCAGCCGTTCCGATAGGCTCAGTGTACTCAGGAATAGAAACGGTAGGTGGCTGTTCTTGTCCCGCTGTCCCGATAGGTTGAGTGTACTCAGGAATGTTTACTACAGAGGGTTGTTCCTGTCCTGCTGTTCCGATAGGTTTAGTGTATTCAGGAATAGAAACAGTAGGCGGTTGTTCCTGTCCTGCTGTACCGATAGGCTTAGTGTATTCAGGAATTTCTACAATAGGAGCAGGGTCATCTCCCTTGCTTGTAGTTGGCTGCTGATTCTCAACCTTCTTCTCATCCTTTTTGGTAAAGACAGCTATTACAGGACTGCTTGTTGTATTTCCCTGGATAGAATAAGCTTCTATCGCATTTCCAATTTTTCGATTGGTTTCGTCAGGGATAGGGATTTGTACCTGATTATCTTGGATTGATAAGACAGTCTGATCTCCAGTCGTAACTAGATGATTATCGTCTATCCTGCGTAAAACGAGTGGATCTTTGATGCCTGGGAAGGTCACAGCGATGGCTTCCCAATCTCCAGCTGGAAGAGTTAAAGAGATGTTTTTATCCCCTTCCTTAAGTGGTGCGATACTTGGACTATCCAAGCTTACAGCTGGAGCCTTAATCACATCAAATGAATCTAGAGAAATTTTCTTGCGACCTGCTGGTGAATTTGGATCAACTTTCAATGTCAAAATATGATTACCATCGGTCAGATTAGTAAATTCTCCAATTAAGGTTGCCTTTTGGGTAGCGCCAGCAGTGTAGAAGTCTAGACTTGGCATTTCTTTTCCATCCAGTGTCACGAGAGCTTTTCCGAGAGCGGATGTTTTGAGTCCGTAAATTCGAATACCTGTTCCAGTAAATGGAATGGTTGCTTGAGCTTCTGAAGCAGTACTTGGGTCGGCGTTATTGATGTCCGCATATTTTTCTGTGCTCTTATATAATTCAGTATCGCTCCAATCTTTGAATTGAGATCCGTATTGAATGCGAGAGTCACGGTCATCCATTTTTTCAATAGTTGTTCCTTGTCCCGGTAAAACTTTAAAGTAGTCTAAGGAAATTTTGGAGCGCTCACTGCCACGGTGTTTATGCTCTTGTTTTACAGTGATAGTCATCACATGAGCACCATCTGACAATCCTGTGAAGCGACCGATAAGGCTACCTTTTTCAGTTGCACCTGCAGTATAGAAGTCCAGTTCACCGACTGATTTACCATCGATTTTGACTTCAGCGATTCCCAATTGAGATGATTTGAGACCATAGATTTCAATGCCAACACCATTGAAAGGAATGGTTGCTGTCGCATCTTTATCTGTATAGTTACCTAGTGAAAGGTCGGCAAACTTCTCTGTTCCTCCAAATAATTCTGAGTCTGCCCAGTTTCCAAATGCAGAACCGTATTGGATTCGGCTATCGCGGTCATCCATCAATTGGTTATAGGTTTCGACATTGGCCTTTTCGGATACCTGTGTAGAAACATTACCCAGCATAGCCTTAACAGTATAAGTGTAGACGAGTTGAGGGTCGAGTGAACGGTCGATAAAATGGGTTTGATTGGTCACAAATTCTCTGCTTGCAGAGGTTTGGCCAGATTCGTCTTTCACTTGTCTTTGGATAACATAGTGGGTAGCGCCTTCTACTTGGTTGAAGGTGAGTTCGGCAGTGACTCCATTTTGTCTAACTGCTGTCAGACTGGTTACACGACCAGGGAAATGTTCAAAGGTAATGATATCACCTTTTTGTGTTGCCAGTTGAATGCGGCCATCTTTAAGAACAGTTGCTTTGACAGATTTACCATTAACCTTAACCTGACTGGCTTCGATATTTGGATAATCTACAACTAGGTCTCCACCGACATTTGAAAGGAAGGACAAGCTTTGCAGGTTTTTATCTTTCCACTTCATGCTGACTTCAAAGTTACCGCGAGCAACCAGACCAGAAACCTGACCGTCTTTCCAAGCATCTGGAAGGGCTGGCAATGGTGCAATGTAGCCAGTGTGTGATTGAAGAAGCATTTCTGCAATTCCACTGGTTGCTCCAAAGTTTCCATCGATTTGGAAAGGTGCGTGCGTATCCCAAAGGTTTTCTAGGGTTGAATATTTGAGCTGTTCAGCGAGCAAGCGATGGGCACGGTTACCGTCTAAGAGACGAGCCCAGAGGTTGATTTTATTGGCCTTAGACCAACCAGTACCACCATCTCCACGGTGGTTGAGGGTAGCACGCGCAGCTTCTAAATATTCAGCCTGATCCTTGCTAAAGAGCGTACCTGGGAAGAGACCAACTAGATGGGAAACGTGACGGTGGTTGTTTTCAATGCCTTCGTTGGTGAATTGTGGACTGTCTTCTTCGTACCATTCCTTGATACGTCCTTCTTTGTTAATGTGAAGTGGTTTGAGTTTGTCAAATTTAGCCTTGACCTCTGTAACTAAGTCTTTGTCGACATTTAGATGGTTGGCAACTTCCATGTAGTCATGGAATAGCTGCCAGACTAGTGATTGGTCAAAGGTATTTCCAATGGTAATAGTACCGTGTTCAGGTGAATAGGATGGAGAAGATACCCAACGGTCGCTGGCCTGGTCATAGTGCAAGAAGGAGTTCCAGAACTTAGCAGTTTCCTTGAGCATTGGATAGATCTTTTCTTTGAGATAAGTCTCATCCTTGGTGAATTTATAGTAGTCATAAACGTTCTGCATCATCCAAGCATTAGCTGCTGGCGACCAACCCCAATAGTAATTCCAACCAGGGGTAGTCCAGCCAAATGGTGTCGCCTGGGTATGAACCAGCCAGCCATTTTCTTGTCCATCTTTGGATTCGATACCAGCGTATTCCTTGGCAGCGATACGGCCATAGTAACGCATATCGTCAATGTAATTGATCATTGGCTTGGCTGTTTCAGCTAGATTGCTCATGTAGGCTGGCCAATAGTTCATTTGCAAGTTGACATTGAGGTGGTAATCAGCGTTCCAAGGTGGATTGTCTACGGCATTCCAGACTCCTTGTAGGTTGGCAGGAAGGGCATCTGTCCGATCACGAGATGAACTAATCAATAAATAACGTCCGTATTGGAAGAAGAGTTCTTCCAGTTTTTGCCCTTTGCTAGGGTTATAGGTCTGAAGGGCCTCTTTTGTCGTTTGAGCAGCATTGCTTCCACCTAGGTTTAGTTTGACGCGGTTAAAGAGGCTTTGATAGTCTTTGATATGGTTCTTTTTAAGTGTCTCGTAGTCTTTGCCCCTAGCTGCTTCTACAATGCCTTTAACTGTTTTTTCGAGGTCAATGTCTTTGCGATAGTTTGTTTTTGGATTCTGAGCAAAGTTAGTCTTGGCACTGAGTAAAAGCGTAGCGTAGCTAGCTCCTGTGATTGTTAAACTATCCTCATGGACAGTAACTTTTCCGTCCGTTTTAATTCCTAGATAGGATGCGAACTGGAGGCCATTATCTTTGACTGTACCTTTTAGTAGGATACCATTTGGGTCTGTCGTAACATGGCCACTCTTGTAGTGAGAATATTCCGCTGAGTAGTCTCCGTTAGCAAGTAAATCTTCTGTTAAGCTATTCCAAACTGTAAAATCAAGTTTTTTGTCCCCTTTTTGGGTCAAGTGGGTCACGGTGACATCATCAGGGTAACTTGAGAAGGTTTCTCTTTTAAAGGTCGTTCCATCTTGGGTGTAAGAAGTTGTAGTAGTGGCTTCTGTGATATCCAAACCACGGTGATAGTCTGTAACTGTATCCAGCCCCTTTTTCTGGTTATTGAAGACCATGAAGATATCACCAAAGGCTAGATAACGTCCATACTGGGCGTTGTTTGGTCCAACTAGATTTTGTTCAGCTAATCGTTTGGCTTTTTGGCGATCTCCGTCTTCAAGAGCCTTACGAATTTCTGCTAAAATTTTATACCGTTCCTGATAGTTTCCTCCATTATAGTCGGTACTGTCGGGACGCGGTCCACCTGACCAAAGAGTTTTTTCGTTGTATTGGATTCTCTCCTCGCCGATGAGACCAAAAACCTTAGCACCCATTTCACCATTCCCAACTGGGAGTGCTTGTTTTTCCCAGCCATCATAGGAAGGAGCTGTTGGTCGATCATAGTTTAGCTGATAGTTGCTTTGTTCTGTCACAGGTAGTTCTTGTTTTTCGGTTTCCTTATTTTCATTAGGTTTTACAATAACTTCAGTACTTGCTTGGTTAGTTGTAGCAGAAGTAACATCTGCCTCAGCGGGTTTGCTTTCAGAAGAACTATTATTAGCTAGAACTGGTTTTGTATGATCAATTGGCACGTTTGGCTGTGTATGCTCAGTTGATTCACTTGCTTTTGTTATAGTGTCTGTCTTAACTGTAGTTTTCTCTAATGCAGGCTCGTTTTGCTTTACTTCAATAGTATCAGCAGAGACGGTATGACTAGCTAGAAAAACCGCTCCAAGCAAAACAGAGGCTGTGCCGACTGTTAGCTTTCGAATACTGTAGCGACAGGATTTCTCCCTCCAAATTTTTTCCATAGAAACCTCCTTTATTAATTAAAAGCGCTTTCATTTTTAATGAGGCGAACTTTTGTTTCTATATTGTCTTGTTAATCTAATTTTACCAGCTAATGAAGTGTTGTCAAGAGGATTTGAGAAGGATATATATTTGATATTGTTTTGTATTAAAAAAGTGGAGGAAACGAATGGTAAGAGAGTGTATTTTTTATATTCTTTCTAGTTTTGACTAGAAAGATAAGCCAACTTTAATTACAGCTTACTCATCTCTGAAAGCGTAAAACAAACTGGTCAGGGTGGCTAGTTTGTGGTATAATGAAAGAGATTCAAAAAGAAACAGGAGAAAAATGATGGATTTACTTTTAGCAATTGTATTGATTGTGCTAGCTTTTCTAGGAGGAGCTCTTGGGGGAATGTACTTGGTTCGTAAGCAAATTGAAAAAGAATTCGCTGACAACCCACGTTTGAATGCTGAAGCAGTTCGTACTCTTTTGAGTGCAAATGGTCAAAAACCAAGCGAAGCAAAGGTACAACAAGTTTACCACCAAATCATCCGCCAACAAAAGGCAGCCCTTGCTAACAATAAAAAGAAAAAATAAATAAGGAAAAGTCTGGGATGAAAGTTCCAGACTTCTCACTATGTTGGCTAAGGGTTTAGGGATGAGACTTTTTCCTTGCATTCTATTGATATTTGATTATGATTAAGAGAGATAGTTATTGATTAGGCTGTCATTCAGTTTATAAGGATAAATAATCATAATGAACTATCAATCAGAAAAAAGACTAGAAAGAAGACTGTATGGATAATCGACCAATTGGTTTTTTGGATTCGGGTGTCGGGGGCTTGACCGTTGTGCGCGAGCTCATGCGCCAGCTTCCCCATGAAGAAATCGTCTATATTGGAGATTCGGCACGGGCGCCCTATGGTCCCCGTCCTGCTGAGCAAATTCGTGAATATACTTGGCAGTTGGTCAACTTTCTCTTGACCAAGGATGTCAAAATGATTGTCATTGCTTGTAACACTGCGACTGCGGTCGTCTGGGAAGAAATCAAGGCTCAACTAGATATTCCTGTCTTGGGTGTAATTTTGCCAGGAGCTTCAGCAGCCATCAAGTCCAGCCAAGGTGTAAAAATCGGAGTGATTGGAACGCCCATGACGGTACAATCAGACATCTACCGTCAGAAAATCCATGATCTGGATCCGGACTTACAGGTGGAGAGCTTGGCCTGTCCCAAGTTTGCTCCCTTGGTGGAGTCTGGTGCTCTGTCAACCAGTGTCACCAAGAAAGTGGTCTATGAAACCCTGCGTCCCTTGGTTGGAAAGGTAGATAGCCTGATTTTGGGTTGTACCCATTATCCGCTTCTCAGACCTATTATTCAAAATGTTATGGGGCCTAAGGTTCAACTTATCGATAGTGGGGCAGAGTGCGTACGGGATATTTCAGTCTTACTCAATTATTTTGAAATCAATCGTGGTCGTGATGCCGGACCACTCCATCACCGTTTTTACACAACAGCCAGCAGCCAAAGTTTTGCACAAATTGGTGAAGAATGGCTGGAAAAAGAGATTTATGTGGAGCATGTAGAATTATGACAAATAAAATTTATGAATACAAGGATGACCAGGACTGGTATGTTGGTGTCTGGGATGTCTATGGAGGCATCTACAGCCTCATCAAAGATCCTCTTGAGCTTGATTTTATGGATTTGGCTCGGATTTTTCGTGATGAGGAAAACGGCTTTCCGCTTACGATAACGGTGATGCGCTGGTCTTCTAACTTCCGTCTGCTCTCTTTTATCGTTGAAATTTTAAATGCAGAAGCAGGACGTAGCTTGGAAGTCATCCAACGTCAGGGAGCCCTGCTCCTGGTTGAAAATGGCCAACTCCTGCATGTAGAATTTCCTAAAGAAGGTGTTGATGTAGAAGCCTTCTTTGAGACAAACAAGGTCAGAGAAACCTTATTGATTGCGACTCGTAACGAGGGCAAGACCAAGGAATTCCGAGCTATATTTGACAAGCTAGGCTACGATGTGGAAAATCTTAATGACTACCCTGACCTACCGGAAGTAGCAGAAACAGGTATGACCTTCGAAGAAAATGCCCGCCTCAAGGCAGAAACCATTTCTCAATTAACGGGCAAGATGGTTTTGGCAGATGACTCTGGTCTCAAAGTCGATGTCCTTGGTGGCTTGCCAGGTGTCTGGTCAGCTCGTTTCGCAGGAGTGGGAGCTACTGACCGTGAAAACAATGCCAAACTCTTGCACGAATTGGCCATGGTCTTTGAACTCAAGGACCGCTCGGCTCAATTCCATACAACCCTAGTCGTAGCCAGCCCAAACAAGGAAAGCTTGGTTGTTGAAGCAGACTGGCCTGGCTACATTAACTTTGAACCTAAGGGTGAAAATGGATTTGGTTACGATCCTCTCTTCCTTGTAGGAGAGACAGGCAAGTCCTCAGCTGAATTAACCCTTGAAGAAAAAAATAGTCAATCTCACCGTGCCTTAGCCGTTAAGAAACTTTTGGAGGTATTTCCATCATGGCAAAGCAAACCATCATTGTAATGAGCGATTCTCATGGCGATAGCTTGATTGTGGAAGAAATCCGTGATCGCTATGTAGGCAAAGTTGATGCCGTTTTTCATAACGGCGATTCTGAACTGCGTCCTGATTCTCCCCTTTGGGAAGGCATACGTGTTGTTAAAGGGAACATGGACTTCTACGCCGGCTACCCAGAGCGTTTGGTGACCCAGTTGGGACCAACCAAAATCATTCAGACCCATGGTCACTTGTTTGACATCAATTTCAACTTTCAAAAGTTGGACTACTGGGCTCAGGAGGAAGAGGCCGATATCTGTCTCTATGGTCACTTGCATGTGCCAAATGCTTGGATGGAAGGAAAGACTCTTTTTCTAAATCCAGGTTCCATCAGTCAACCACGTGGGACTATCAGAGAATGTCTCTATGCTCGTGTGGAGATTGATGATAGTTATTTCAAAGTGGACTTTTTGACACGAGACCATGAGGTGTATCCGGGCTTGTCCAAGGAGTTTAGCCGATGATTGCCAAGGAGTTTGAGACTTTCTTGTTGGGGCAGGAGGAAACTTTTTTGACCCCTGCTGAAAATCTAGCTGTGTTAATTGATACCCACAATGCGGATCATGCAACCCTCTTGCTTAGTCAGATGACCTATACCCGTGTTCCTGTTGTAACAGATGAAAAACAGTTTGTTGGGACGATTGGGCTCAGAGATATTATGGCTTATCAGATGGAGCATGACTTGAATCAAGAAATTATGGCGGATACGGATATTGTTCATATGACCAAAACGGATGTAGCGGTTGTTTCGCCTGATTTTACCATTACGGAGGTCTTGCACAAGCTGGTAGATGAGTCCTTCTTGCCTGTTGTAGATGCGTCAGGGATTTTCCAAGGGATCATCACGCGCAAGTCTATCCTCAAGGCAGTCAATGCCCTCTTGCATGACTTTAGTAAGGAATATGAGATTCGATGCAAATGAGAGACAGAATTTCAGATTTTTTAGAGGAAAAGCAGGGCTTGTCTGCCAATTCCAAGCAGTCCTATAAGTATGATCTGGAGCAATTTTTAGACATTGTAGGCGAGCGGATTTCTGAGACCAGTCTCAAGATTTACCAAGCCCAACTAGCCAATCTAAAAATCAGCGCCCAGAAGCGAAAGATTTCGGCCTGTAACCAATTTCTCTACTTTCTCTATCAAAAAGGAGAAGTGGATAGCTTTTATCGTTTGGAATTAGCCAAACAAGCTGAAAAGAAGACGGAAAAGCCAGAAATTCTAGACTTAGCCTCTTTTTGGCAGGAAAGTGACTATTCAGAGGGTCGCTTGCTAGCGCTCTTAATCCTAGAAATGGGGCTCTTGCCGAGTGAGATTTTAGCTCTCAAGGTTGAGGATATCAATCTGGATTTTCAGGTGTTGCGAATCAAGAAGGTTTCCCAACAGAGGATTGTCACCATTCCTACAACCTTGCTTTCAGAGTTGGAACCCTTGATGGGCCAGACCTACCTCTTTGAAAGGGGAGGGAAAGTCTATTCCCGTCAGTGGGCCTTCCGTCAGCTAGAGTCTTTTGTCAAGGAGAAAGGTTTTCCAGCCTTATCGGCCCAAGCCTTGCGGGAACAGTTCATTCTACGACAAATAGAAAACAAGGTCGATTTGTACGAAATTGCAAAAAAATTAGGATTAAAAACAGTCCTGACCTTAGAAAAATATAGATAATGGATATTAAACTAAAAGATTTTGAAGGGCCCCTGGACTTGCTTTTGCACCTAGTTTCTAAGTATCAGATGGATATCTATGATGTGCCCATTACGGAAGTCATCGAACAGTATCTAGCCTATGTCTCAACCCTGCAGGCTATGCGTCTGGAAGTGACGGGGGAGTACATGGTTATGGCCAGTCAGCTTATGCTAATCAAGAGCCGTAAACTCCTTCCAAAGGTAGCGGAAGTGACAGACTTGGAGTATGATCTGGAGCAGGATCTTCTTTCCCAAATCGAAGAATACCGCAAGTTCAAGCTCTTGGGAGAGCACTTGGAAGCCAAGCACCAAGAACGGGCCCAGCACTATTCCAAAGCGCCGACAGAGTTGATTTACGAAGATGCGGAGCTTGTTCATGACAAGACGACCATTGACCTCTTTTTGGCTTTTTCAAATATCCTAGCCAAGAAAAAAGAGGAGTTTGCACAGAATCACACGACTATCTTGCGGGATGAGTATAAGATTGAGGATATGATGGTCATCGTAAAAGAGTCCTTGGCTGGACGAGATCAATTGCGCTTGCAGGATTTGTTTAAGGAAGCCCAGAATCTCCAAGAGGTCATTACTCTCTTTTTGGCAACCCTAGAGTTAATCAAAACCCAGGAGTTGATCCTCGTGCAAGAGGAGAGTTTCGGAGATATTTATCTCATGGAAAAGAAGGAAGAAAGTCAAGTGGCCCAAAGCTAGACTTGATAGAGAGGAAAGATGAGTACTTTAGCAAAAATAGAAGCGCTCTTGTTTGTAGCGGGTGAAGATGGGATTAGAGTCCGCCAGTTAGCTGAACTCCTCTCTCTGCCACCGACAGGCATCCAACAGAGTTTAGAAAAATTAGCACAGAAGTATGAAAAGGACCCAGATTCCAGTTTGGCTCTGATTGAGACAGGGGGAGCTTATAGATTGGTGACCAAGCCTCAGTTTTCAGAGATTTTGAAGGAATATTCCAAGGCGCCTATCAACCAGAGCTTGTCTCGGGCTGCCCTTGAGACCTTGTCCATCATTGCCTACAAACAACCCATCACACGGATAGAAATTGATGCTATCCGTGGGGTCAACTCGAGTGGGGCCTTGGCAAAGTTGCAGGCCTTTGACTTGATACGAGAAGACGGGAAAAAAGAAGTGTTGGGTCGCCCCAACCTCTATGTGACTACAGATTATTTCCTAGATTATATGGGGATAAATCATTTGGAAGAATTACCAGTGATTGATGAGCTTGAGATTCAAGCCCAAGAAAGCCAATTATTTGGTGAAAGGATAGAAGAAGATGAGAATCAATAAGTATATTGCCCACGCAGGTGTGGCCAGTAGGAGAAAAGCAGAAGAGCTGATCAAGCAAGGCTTGGTGACGGTTAACGGCCAAGTGGTACGTGAACTAGCAACGACCATCAAGTCAGGCGACAAGGTCGAAGTTGAAGGTCAACCTATCTACAACGAAGAAAAGGTCTACTATCTGCTTAACAAACCACGCGGTGTCATTTCCAGTGTGACAGATGACAAAGGCCGCAAGACGGTTGTCGACCTCTTGCCCAATGTCAAAGAGCGCATCTACCCTGTGGGACGTTTGGACTGGGATACATCCGGTGTTTTGATTTTGACCAATGACGGGGATTTTACAGATGAGATGATTCACCCTCGTAATGAGATTGATAAGGTTTATGTCGCGCGTGTTAAAGGTGTGGCCAATAAGGATAATCTCCGCCCCTTGACCCGTGGACTTGAGATTGATGGTAAGAAAACCAAGCCGGCTGTCTATGAAATTCTCAAAGTGGATCCAGTCAAAAACCGCTCTGTGGTGCAGTTGACTATCCATGAAGGGCGTAACCACCAGGTTAAAAAGATGTTTGAAGCTGTCGGTCTCCAAGTGGACAAGTTGTCACGGACCCGTTTCGGACATCTAGACTTGACAGGACTCCGTCCAGGAGAATCCCGTCGTCTTAATAAAAAAGAAATCAGCCAACTACACACCATGGCTGTAACCAAGAAATAATGAAACGAATCTTAATAGCGCCTGTGCGCTTTTACCAACGTTTTATCTCGCCAGCCTTTCCCCCCTCTTGTCGTTTTGAGCCGACTTGTTCCAACTATATGATTCAGGCTATTGAAAAACATGGCTTCAAGGGTGTTTTGATGGGCTTGGCTCGGATTTTACGTTGCCATCCCTGGTCGAAAACAGGCAAGGACCCCGTCCCAGACCACTTTTCACTCAAACGGAATCAAGAGGAAAAATGAGGCTAGGTAAAAATATTTTAGTGAAATGATAAAAACGCATCCTATCAGGTTTGAGTGAGTCTGATAGGATGCGTTTTATCATGTAAAGATGTTAGTTGAGTTTGAAGTTGCTTATTTCAAAGCTTTTTGTGCGTCTTCAATCATGAGTTTGGTTGATTCTAGTCCGCCTCCGCTTAGATACCAGAGGTCTGGTGTTAGTTGGATAATCTTACCGTTTTTAGCGGCAGGTGTTTCAGCGATAAGGGCATTTTCTAGGACACCGTCGTTGCTAGAGTTGTCCCCACCGATGGCAAGGGTACGGTTGATGACAAAGAGGATGTCAGGATTGATTTCTTTGACACTTTCAAAGCTGACTTCTTGTCCGTGGCGTGAGTCTTCAAATTTTGTATCAGTTGGTTTGAATTTTAAGGTTTGATACAAGAAAGAGAAACGAGATTGGGCACCAAAGGCAGCCATTTTTCCTTCGTTGAGGAGGATAGCAAGGGCTTTTTTGTCAGAACTTTCGTTTTTAGTAGCGACTTCTTGGATGCTCTTGTCTAGCTTGGCCAATTCTTCCTTGGCTTTCTGTGTACCAGTTTCGCCGAAGGCACTTGCTAAGGACTCAATGTTTGCCTTAGTTGAAGTCCAGTAGTCGTCCTTGCTTGCTTGGAAGAGAACGGTTGGAGCGATTTCTTTGAATTTATCTACGAATTTTTGGGTACGTGGTGAAGCGATAATCAAATCTGGTTCAAGAGCAGCAAGGGCTTCTAGGTCTGGCTCAACCATAGAACCAACATTGTTAACTTTTCCAGCTAGGTCTTTTAGGTAAGCCGGAACAGTTTTTGTAGGCATTCCCACGATATTCTTTTCAAAACCTAAAGCGCGAATAGTATCCGCAGCACCGAGGTCAAAGGTAACAATTTTTTCAGGAACTTTTGAAAGTTTGACTTCGTCCAGTGAACTTTTAATGGTTACCTCTGTTGGAGCAGAGCTGCTTGTTTCCGACTTACTAGTGCTTGAGTTTGTATTTGTACTACATGCACCAAGTAGGAGCAAGAAGCTGGCCACTAGGGCAGTGAAATAAAGTTTAAGGGATGTTTTCATGATTTCTCCTTTTTAAAATGTGATAACGATTTAGGGAGTCTCTAGGTTTTATTGACTAAGAGACAAAGTTTCTTCTAACTTGAGCTTCTATGTTACTAGCTATAGATACAGATCTTTTTGCCATTGATATCAGCCAGCGTGATGGGAATCTCATAGAGTTGACTGAGCAGGTCAGCCTGCATGATTTGATTGGTTGTTCCCTTGCTAAAGACTTGACCGTCCTTGAAGGCGACAATTTCATCTGCATACTGGCTGGCCATGTTGATATCGTGGAGGACGATGATAATGGTCTTTCCGAGTTCCTCCACCAGTTGCTTGAGAATCTGCATCATGCTGACGCTTTGTTTGATGTCGAGATTGTTGAGTGGTTCGTCCAGCAAGATAAAGTCTGTATCCTGGGCCAGTACCATAGCGATAAAGACTCGCTGGAGCTGGCCTCCAGACAGGCTATCGATGTAGCGGTTTTTTAAATTGGTCAGTTCCAGATAGTCCAGAGTTTCTCGGATTTTTCCCCAATCTTCTGGTCTCAGTCTACCTCGGCTGTAGGGAAAACGTCCAAAACTGACCAGTTCTTCAACCGTCAATTTGGCTTGGTAATTGATTTTCTGCTTTAGGATAGTCAGTTCTTGAGCCAGTTCTTGTGAATTCCAACTCTCGATTTCACGGCCTTTGATACTGAGAATTCCCTGATCTTTCTTGGTCAGTCTGCTCATGATGGAGAGGAGAGTCGATTTTCCAGCACCATTTGGACCAATAAAGGCTGTCAGTTTCTTAGGACTGACTTCAAGGGAAATACCTTGCAAAATATCCTGTTTTTGAATGGATTTGTCAATGTTTTCCAGTTTCACTGACGGCCCTCCTGTATAGTAAGATAAAGAATAAGAAGCCACCCACACTTTCGATGATCATACTGATGCGAATTTCCAGAGCAAATACTCGTTCAATCAGGGCTTGTCCCAAGGTCAAACTGATAAATCCAACCAGAATAGTCACGATAAAGAGCAACTTGTGCCGGTAGTCTTTGACAATCAGGTAGGTGAGGTTGGCTAGCATAAAACCGAAGAAGGCCATAGGCCCTACCAAGGCAGTGGCCGTTGAGGTCAAAAGCACGATACCCCAGAGGAGTTCTCTCTGTTCTTTTTCAACATTGAGCCCCAATATCTGAGCCGTTTCTCTTTGCAGGTGCAAGACATCCAGAATGACTGCTTTTCGAAAGAAAAAGATTGTCAAAGCGAGGATGATTAGAGAACCGATGGCTAGGATGGAAGTGTTGAGATGTTGAAAGGAAGCAAAGAGACTGTTTTGCAGTTTATCGTATTCATTTGGATCCATCAGGACTTGGAGGAAGGTACTGATATTTCGAAAGAGACTTCCGAGGGCTAGACAGATCAACAGAATGAAGACAAGGTCTTGCTTCATCAGTGTCTTCAAGTAGCCTTGCAAGGCGAGAAAGAAGAGGGATTGAAGTAGAAGTAAGACTAGGAATTCTAAAATAGGAGATTTTCCAAATTGAAGAAACTTACTTTCAAAAACCAGTAGTATGGTTTGTAGTAGGACGTAGAAGGATTCGATTCCCAAAATACTTGGCGTCAGGAAGCGATTTTCCGTAAGGGTTTGAAAACTAATAGTCGAAATCCCTGTCGCGATGGCTACCAAGAGATAAACAACTATCTTTTGGGAACGCAACTTCCAAGCAAAGGCAGACAGCTGGCTGATAGGCCAAAAGTAGAGGAGACAAGCTCCGATGGCCAGAATAATGAGAAGGCAGAAGAGCTTGGTATGTTTGCTTTTAGACGGCATCTTTTCGTCCTCCTCTCCAGAGAAGTAGGATAAAGATAAGGCTACCGATGATTCCTAGCAAGAGGCTGACGGACAGCTCATAGGGGCGAATCAAGAATCGAGAGAGGATATCGCAGGCCAGAACTAGATTGGCACCGACCAGAGCGACGATGAGTTTGGTCTGACTTAGATTATCTCCATAGTGCTTGCGAACAAGATTGGGAACGATGACCCCGAGAAATGGTAAGCCACCCACGGTAATCATGGTGACACTAGTCGTTAGAGCAACCAGAAAGAGAGCCAGTTTTTCAAGTAGGGAGTAAGAAATCCCCAAACTCTCACTGGCTTCCTTGCCCAGATTCATGATGGTAAAAGTTTGGGATAATTTCCAAACGGCTATCAGGATAATGAGGCCTAAGAAGAGCCACTCATACTGATGAGTCTGAATCATGGAGAAGGAGCCCTGGGTCCAAGCGGTCATACTCTGAACCAGATTGAAACGATAGGCGATAACTTCTGTCATAGAGCCGATAATCCCGCTATAGATGATTCCAATCAGAGGCAACATCCACCTTTCCTTTACAGTAAAAATAGTCATAAAGGCTAGGAAGAAGAGGGTGAATACGATGGATGAAACAAAAGCGAAGAGCATCTTTTGAGTCAGACTAGCCGACGGAAAGACAAAGAGGCTCAATACCATTCCCAGTTTGGCGGCTTCAGTGGTTCCAACTGTACTCGGAGCAGCAAACTGATTTTGAGTTATAGTCTGCATGAGAAGTCCTGCCATACTCATACTAGAGGCAGTCAGGAGAATGCTGATAGTTCTTGGGAGACGGGACTCTTGAAAGAGAAGCCAGGTCTGCTGGTCGAAAGCAAAGAGCTTTCCCCATGAAAAATCACTGGTCCCAATGCTAATAGAGAGAAAGACTAGGAGTAGAAGTAAGCCAATTAAATAATGAGAAAGTTTCATACCCCATCCTTTCATGTAGATTTGGTACCGAAAGATACCTGCGGATATTACTGTAACACGATTTCTTTAATCTGTCAATAAATTTTCTGACAATTTAATAAATAAGACAAGGAGAGAGTACCAGGACCTTCTCCTCTGTTTTCCTATTCCAAAATGTTTTTACCTTCTTTAACACGCCAACGATAATCTGATAAAATAATATCTTCTAGGGAGTAGCTAGCTTGCCAGTCAAGATATTGTTTAGCTTTTGATGCGTCTGCTAGGACGCTAGCTGGGTCACCAGCACGGCGAGCAACAATTTCGTGTGGTATTTTTTGATTCAGTAATTCTTCAGCAGTTTTAAAGATTTCTTTGACGGTATAGCCTTTTTCAGTTCCCAAGTTAAAGATTTGAGAAGAACTGTCTTCTTGAAATAGGTAGTTCATTCCTTTAACATGAGCCTGTGCAAGGTCCAAGACATGAATGTAATCCCGAATACATGAACCATCACGTGTATCGTAGTCATCTCCAAATATTTTTAGGCTATCATTTTGTCCCAATGCGGTCTTGTTGATATTGGGAATGATGTGAGTTGGATTTTTCACACGCAGGCCGTTTGAAGCATCCATTTCAGCCCCAGCTACATTAAAGTAACGGAAAATGACATATTTCCAATCGTAGCGATTGGCCATCCAGTAAATCATTCGTTCACCCATCAGTTTTGTTTCTGCATAAGGGTTGACAGGGTCGAGCAGGGTATCTTCAGTTGCAGGCTTGTCAATACAGTTATTACCATAGAGGGAAGCAGTCGAAGAGAACATGATTTTTTGAATACCAACTTCAGACAAGACTTTGAGAACTTGGTTCATACCAGCAACATTGGCAGTGAAGTATTTACTTGGATTTTCAATGCTTTCGCTCACAACAATCTCACCCGCACAATGGAGAACAGCATCAATCTGATTTTCTTCCAAATAAGCTTTTAAGGCGCTAGCATCATAAACATCCAGTTGTTTAAAGCTAGCACGACTATCTACAGCCGCTCGATTTCCTGTAGAGAGATTATCTAGAACATGTACCTGATAGCCAGCATTTAAAAGAGCTTTAACGGTATGGGAGCCAATGTAGCCAGCTCCACCTGTAACAAGAATTGTTTTGGTCATGATTTTTTCCTTTTTCTAGTTTTGTACTATTTTAAAGAAATAAGAAGGTGAAGTCAACTATTTTCTGCAAATTTCATGAAAAATTGAACAAATATAGTATTGAATTGTTTTTTGTTTGGGAATTAATAGTTTGGTTGGTCTTGGAATAGTTCTTAGATTTCACCTCACATGCAAGAAAATACAATCTTTTTCTAAGATACAGTAAGACTAAGATACTAATTTAGAAATCCACCTTCCCGCTATCCTTCTCCTATAAAAAGTGGTAAAATGGATGAAAGAAAGAAGGAATTGAAATGACAACATTATTTTCAAAAATCAAAGAAGTAACAGAACTTGCTGCGATCTCAGGTCATGAAGCGCCTGTCCGTGCTTATCTTCGTGAAAAGTTGACACCGCACGTGGATGAAGTGGTGACAGATGGCTTGGGTGGTATTTTTGGTATCAAGCATTCAGAAGCTACGGATGCGCCGCGCGTCTTGGTCGCTTCTCATATGGATGAAGTTGGTTTTATGGTCAGCGAAATCAAGCCAGATGGTACCTTCCGTGTGGTAGAAATTGGTGGTTGGAATCCTATGGTAGTCAGCAGCCAACGTTTCAAACTCTTGACTCGTGATGGTCGTGAAATTCCTGTGATTTCAGGCTCTGTTCCTCCACATTTGACTCGTGGTAAGGGCGGCCCAACTATGCCAGCTATTGCAGATATCGTCTTTGATGGCGGTTTTGCGGATAAGGTTGAGGCAGAAAGCTTTGGCATCCGTCCTGGCGACACCATTGTACCAGATAGTTCTGCAATCTTGACAGCCAATGAAAAAAATATCATCTCAAAAGCTTGGGACAACCGCTACGGTGTTCTTATGGTTAGCGAGTTGGCGGAAGCTCTTTCAGGTCAAAAACTCGGAAATGAACTCTATCTTGGCTCTAACGTCCAAGAAGAAGTTGGTCTCCGAGGTGCTCATACATCTACAACCAAGTTTGATCCAGAAGTCTTCCTAGCAGTTGATTGCTCACCTGCTGGTGATGTCTACGGTGGTCAAGGCAAGATTGGGGATGGAACCTTGATTCGTTTCTATGACCCAGGTCACTTGCTTCTCCCAGGGATGAAGGATTTCCTTTTGACAACTGCTGAAGAAGCTGGAATCAAGTGCCAATACTACTGTGGTAAAGGTGGAACAGACGCTGGCGCAGCTCATCTGAAAAATGGCGGTGTCCCATCTACAACTATCGGTGTCTGCGCTCGTTATATCCACTCTCACCAAACCCTCTACGCTATGGATGACTTCCTAGAAGCTCAAGCTTTCTTGCAAGCCTTGGTGAAGAAATTAGATCGTTCAACAGTTGATTTGATTAAAAATTATTAAACCATAAGGAGGTGGTAGGGATGGTAGAACCAAACCTAGAAAGCCTTGTAAAAGATCTTTACAATCATGCTCGACATGATTTGAGTGAGGATTTAGTTGCTGCTCTCCTAGAGACTGCTAAAAAACTGCCTACTACAAATGAGCAATTGCTGGCAGTTCGTCTCTCAGGCCTGGTCAATCGTGAATTGCTCCTGAATCCCAAACATCCGGCACCTGAGTTGCTCAACTTGGCTCGCTTTATCAAAAGAGAAGAAGCAAAGTACAGAGGAACTGCGGCTTCTGCGCTTATGTATGGGGAGCTCTTTAAAATGCTTTGATTCCATTGTGAATCAAAGCATTTTTCTATATGTTAGAAAAGCAATTCTTGGTTAGGAAAAGAAAAAAGCCATCCCATTTAGGATAGCTTCTTGGATCTTAGATTTGTTCAGCGATGACCTTTTCAGCAAGGTTCATGGCGTGGTCAGATACACGAGTATAGTGGGAAATGATGTCGATAAAGTTGACACCAGCTTGTGTTGAACACTCGCCCTTGTTGAGGCGCTTGATGTGGGTCTTTCTGAGAACACGTTCCATATTGTTGATTTCTTTATGGCGTTCAATCAGACTTTGAGCTTTTTCAATATCATTGTTTTCTACACTATCAAGGGCATCCTTGATAAAGCCAGTGGTTTTTTGATAGATATCAGCTAGTTCTTGCAAAGCAGCTTCAGAGAACTCAACATTTTTACGTTGAAGATAGTCGGTCAGATTGATTAGGGCTTCTGCGTGATCCCCAATCCGTTCCAAATCGCGAGATGAATCCAGGATGTTGGTGAGCACTTCACTTTCTTTCTGGCTAAGGGCTTCGCTTGAAAGAGTAATAAGGTAACGAGTCAATTTTTCATCAATGGTATTGATGGCTTCTTCTGTCTTGTGTCCTTTTTCAGCAACCTTTTCATTAAGGTCAATGATGTAGTTGTATGAAAGGTCAAAGGCTTTAGAAGCATAATTTCCCAAGTGAAGGAGTTCTTTCTTCGCATTTCCGAGAGCGATTGATGGAGCTTGTTTAATCAAATGCTCATCAAGATAAAGTGGCTCGTACTTAACAACTTCATCTTCACCAGGGATGAGTTTGGTTACAAAGTAGGCCAAGGCTCCGATGAAGGGAAATTGTACAATGGTGTTACTTACGTTAAAGGCACCGTGAGAGAAGGCGATGGTCATCTCAGGTGAGAGGTGAAGGAGTGCCTGGAAGTACTCAATCATAGACGTAAATGGACCTAATAAGATTAAGCAAAGAATAGTTCCTAAAACGTTAAAGGTAACGTGGGTTGCAGCAACGCGTTTCGCAGAGACATTGGCTCCAGCTGCCGCGATGATAACTGTTAGGGTTGTCCCGATATTATCCCCGAAGAGAACCGGTAGAGAACCTTTAAGGTCCAGGAATCCGCCTGCATAGAGACCTTGCAAAATCCCGATTGTCGCAGAAGAAGCTTGGATGAGGACGGTAATCACTGCACCGGCAAAAACTCCCAACACAGGATTTTGTCCCAAGGTTACCATGTATTCCTTGAATTGTGGTAAATCTTTAAGAGGACTCATACCGGCACTGATGAGGTTGAGGGCGTAGAAGATTCCCCCTACACCAAACAGGATGCGCCCGATATTGTTTGCTGTTCTATTTTTGGTAAAGAAGAGGAACATGGTTCCAAGGAAAATCAGAGGTAAAGCATACTCACCAAGCTTGAAACCGATGATAAAGGAAGTAACTGTGGTTCCGATGTTGGCTCCCATGATAATTCCGATAGCCTGTCTAAGAGTTAGAAGACTAGCGCTGACCAGTCCAACCGTGATAACTGTAACCCCTGTACTTGACTGAATCAGGGCAGTCACGACAATGCCGACTAGAACACCTAAAAAGGGATTGCTAGTATACTTATCAATGTAAAAACGAAGGCGATCTCCAGCAGCTTGTTGCAAACCGTCTCCCATGGTCTTGATACTATATAAGAATAGTCCCAGACCACCTAAAAAGTGAAATAAAATTTCCTGCCAATTAATGGACATTTCTTTTTCCTCCGAAAAATAATAACGGAATTTCTCCTATTCTATTTTAAAGGATAAAAGTAAATCTAACAAGTGTTAAGCTAAGATTTTAGAAAGAAAATTCGTTAGAATGGGCCTTGATTATATTAATTTTACCAATTTCTAACCTAGATATAGGTATTTCCTTTTATATATTGACATTTAAAAGAAATATTTTAAAATGAGGGAGGAATTATCTTGGTCCCTGTGATTGGGATAAAAATTTTATAAAGAAAGTTAAGCGCTTTCTTTTATGTAGCAAAATCAATCTTTTAGGAGGAGAAAATGAAGAATCCATTTTTTGAAAGACGTTGTCGTTACAGTATTCGTAAGTTATCAGTAGGAGCCTGCTCGCTAATGATTGGTGCTGTTTTATTTGCTGGTCCAGCCTTGGCAGAAGAAACTGCAGTTCCTGAAAATAGCGGAGCCAATACAGAGCTTGTTTCAGGAGAGAGTGAGCATCCAACTAATGAAGCTGACAAGCAGCATGAAGGAGAACATGCTAGAGAAAATAAGCCAGAAAAGGCAGAAGGAGTAGCGACAGCATCTGAAACTGCTTCGCCAGCAAGCAATGAAGCTGCAACTACTGAAACTGCAGAGGCAGTAAGCGCAGCTAAACCAGAGGAAAAAGCAAGTGAGGTGGCTGCGGAAACACCATCTGCAGAAGCAAAACCTAAGTCTGACAAGGAAACAGAAGCAAAGCCTGAAGGAACTAGCCAAGGGGATGAGTCTAAGCCAGCAGCAGAAGCTAATAAGACTGAAAAAGAAGTCCAGCCAGATGTCCCTAAAAATACAGAAAAAACATTAAAACCAAAGGAAATCAAATTTAATTCTTGGGAGGATTTGTTGAAATGGGAACCGGGTGCGCGTGAGGATGATCCCATCAATCGTTCCTCAGTTGAACTAGCTAAGCGCCATAGAGGTCAGTTGGTGAATGAAAAAGCAAGTAGAAGAGCCAAGGTTCAGGCGCTAGCAAATACCAACTCAAAGGCTAAAGATCACGCTTCTGTTGGTGGAGAAGAATTCAAAGCCTACGCCTTTGACTACTGGCAATACTTGGATTCAATGGTCTTCTGGGAAGGTCTAGTCCCAACTCCAGATGTCATTGATGCAGGGCATCGTAACGGAGTTCCCGTTTATGGAACACTTTTCTTCAACTGGTCCAACAGTATTGCTGACCAAGAGAAATTTGTTGCTGCTTTGAAACAAGATGAGGATGGAACCTTCCCTATTGCACGAAAACTTGTCGACCTTGCTAAGTACTATGGCTTTGATGGGTATTTTATCAACCAAGAAACAACAGGTGACTTAGTAACGCCACTTGGTGAAAAAATGCGTCAATTCATGCTCTATACAAAAGAATATGCGGCAAAAGTCAACCATCCAATCAAGTATGCTTGGTACGATGCCATGACCTATAAATATGGTCGTTACCACGAAGATGGTCTAGGTGATTACAACTACCAGTTCATGCAAAAAGAAGGTGACAAGGTCCCTGCGGATCAATTCTTTGCCAATTTCAACTGGAATAAGGAAAAGAATGACCACTCTGTAGAAATGGCAAAATGGCTGGAACGTAGCCAATATGATGTCTTTGCAGGATTGGAATTGCAACAAGGTGGTTCTTATAAGACAAAAGTTAAATGGGATGCCCTCTTAGATGAAAAAGGCAAGTTACGTTTGTCACTTGGACTCTTTGCACCAGATACAATTACCAGTCTAGGAAAAACAGGTGAAGATTACCATAAAAACGAAGATATCTTCTTCACAGGTTACCAAGGAGATCCGACAGCTCAAAAACCAGCGGACAAAGAGTGGTATGGGATTGCTAATTTAGTTGCAGACCGCACACCAGCAGTAGGCCGGACCTTCACTACCTCCTTTAATACAGGCCATGGTAGAAAGTGGTTTGTAGACGGAAAGGTTTCTAAGGATTCTGAGTGGAACTACCGTTCTGTTTCAGGTGTCTTGCCAACATGGCGCTGGTGGCAGACTTCAACAGGGGAAAAACTTCGTGCAGAATATGATTTTACAGATGCCTACAATGGCGGAAATTCCCTTAAATTCTCAGGTAATGTAGCTGGTAAGACGGACCAGGATGTGAATTTGTATTCTACTAAGTTAGAAGTAACTGAGAAAACCAAACTTCGTGTTGCCCACAAGGGAGGAAAAGGCTCGAAAGTTTATATGGCCTTCTCTACAACTCCAGACTACAAATTCGATGATGCAGATGCATGGAAAGAGCTAACCCTTTCTGACAACTGGACAAATGAAGAATTTGATCTCAGCTCACTAGCAGGTAAAACCATCTATGCAGTCAAACTCTTCTTCGAGCATGAAGGAGCTGTAAAAGATTATCAGTTTAACCTAGGTCAATTAACAATTTCAGACAATCACCAAGCACCACAAGCGCCTACAGGACTTTCTGTGGTGAAACAATCTCTTAAAAATGCCCAAGAAGCTGAAGCAGTGGTCCAGTTTGCGGGTAATCAAGATGCGGATTTCTATGAAGTCTACGAAAAAGATGGGGATAACTGGCGTTTGTTGACAGGTTCATCTGCTTCAACCATCTACTTGCCAAAAGTTAGCCGCTCTGCTAATGCGACTGGTACGACGCAAGAATTGAAAGTTGTTGCAGTTGGTAAAAATGGCCTTCGTTCAGAAGCTGCGACGACATCCTTTAACTGGGGCATGACTGTTCAGGATACGACTCTCCCAAGACCTTTGGCTGAAAATATTGTTCCAGGGGCAACGGTTATCGGTAGCACTTTCCCGAATACCGAAGGTGGAGAAGGTATTGAAGGTATGTTGAACGGTACCATTACCAGTCTTTCAGACAAGTGGTCTTCAGGACAATTGAGCGGTAGTGTCGATATTCGTTTGACTCAGCCACGTACAGTTGTCAGATGGGTGATGGATCATGCGGGAGCTGGTGGAGAATCTGTAAACGACGGTTTGATGAACACCAAAGACTTTGACCTTTATTATAAAGATGCGGATGGTCAATGGAAGTTGGCTAAGGAAGTCCGTGGTAATAAAGCGCACGTTACGGATATCACTCTTGACAAACCAATTACTGCCCAAGACTGGCGTTTGCATGTCATTACATCTGATAACGGAACACCTTGGAAGGCCATTCGTATCTACAACTGGAAGATGTACGAAGCCTTGGACACAGAAAGTCAAAATATTCCAATGGCTAAGGTAGCTGCTCGTTCACTTGGAAACCACCAAGTTCAACTAGGCTTCTCTGATGTTCTGGCAGGCGCAACCATCACCGTTTACGACAAGGCTGATTCACAAACACCAATTGCAACCTTGAAGACTGAAACTGGTGGTGACTTGGCAACAACTCCATTGGGCTTTGATAAGCAACCAACTCTCCTATACTATCGTACCCAACTACCTGGCAAAGAAATCAGTAACACCTTGGCAGTAGCGATTCCACAGGATGAGAGAAAAATTGCTGCAGTTAGCCTTGAAAAAGGACCTAAAAAGATAGTTTATAAAGAAGGAGAAAAACTGGACCTCAGAGGCGGAACACTCCGTGTTCAATACGAAGGGGGACAAGCCGACGAGCTGATTAACCTTACTCACTCAGGTGTGACGGTATCTGGATACGACGCTCATCAAAAAGGGGAACAAAACCTAACACTGCAATACCTTGGTTTACCAGTGTCAGGTGATCTTAAAGTCCAAGTGACAGGACAGGATGAAGGAAAACCAAAAGAAGTAGCGGGCTTGTATATTACTAAGAAACCAAAAATAGACTATCTAGTAGGAGATCAACTGGATCTCTCTGAAGGTCGCTTTGGTGTTCTCTATGATGACGAGACAGAAGAGACTTACAGCTTTACTGATGAAGGTGTTGAAATCAAGGGCTACGATGCTCAGAAGACTGGACGCCAGACCTTGACCCTGCATTACAAGGGGCACACGGCTGAGTTTGATGTCTTGGTTTCTCCAAAGGCTGCAGTTAATGATGAATACCTTAAACAAGAAATCACTGCTGCCCAAGGCCGTCAGTCAACCCTTGCCTATACCTTCTCAAGTGAGGACAAACAAGCTGTACTAGTAGAGAAACTCAATACAGCTAAAGCTGTTGCAGAAAACCATGATGCCAGTCAAGAAGAAGTCAACCGGGCTTTGAATGAGTTGAAACAAGCAGGGACAGACTTGGATGGAAATCAACGTTATCAGACAGCTAGAGAAGAATTGGAAGGTTTGCTCGAATCTATCCGTGAAAAAGATCCTAAAGTTGAGTTGATTGAACAAGCAGAAACTTTGTTGGCTTCAGAGATGCCAACTCCACAAGCTTTTGCGGACATGAAAGAAAAGCTGAATAAGAAACTAGCTCCTGCAGAAGAAAGTCATCATGTTGGTAGCATGGATCCAAGTGAAGTAGCCCCAACAGTTGAGGTCCTCCCTGAATTAGTTGTTGAAACTGAAACAACAGCCTATGAGCGTCAAGAGCGACCAAATGCGAACCTTCTTAAAGGTCAACGTCAACTTGTCCAAAAAGGAGAAGAAGGGCAGATTCGTCGTCTAGTAGAAGTAGATGCTCAAGGCAATCGTACGCTTCGCGCTACAGAAGTTTTGAAAGAAGCAACCCCTAAAATCGTAGAAGTTGGAACCAAAGTCTTTTCAAGTAATCAACCAGCAGAAGGAGTAAAAGACCTGGTTCTAGAAACTCCGAAACTAGAAATTGAAGAGGATACAGTGGTCTTCGAACGTCAAGAGCGACCAAATGTGAACCTTCTTAAAGGTCAACGTCAACTTGTCCAAAAAGGAGAAGAAGGGCAAATTCGTCGTCTAGTAGAAGTAGTTGTCCAAGGTAAACGCACCCTTCGTTCGACTGAAGTTCTCAAGGAAGCTGTTCCAGAGATTACCGAAGTAGGTACAAAAGTTCTTTCAAGTAATCAACCAGCTGAAGGAGTTAAAGATTTAGTTCTGGAAACTCCGAAACTAGAAGTTGAAGAAGTTGCAGTATCCTTTGAACGTCAAGAACATCCAAACTCAGAACTTCTCAAAGGTCAACGTCGTATTGTGCAAGCTGGAGAAGAAGGTCAAGTTCGTCATCTAGTAGAAGTAGATTCCCAAGGCAATCGTATCCTTCGTTCAACAGAAGTTCTCAAGGAAGCTGTTCCAGAGATTACCGAAGTAGGTACAAAAGTTCTATCAAGCAATCAACCAGCAGAAGGAGTAAAAGACCTGGTTCTAGAAACTCCGAAACTAGAAGTTGAAAAAATTGCAGTATCCTTTGAACGTCAAGAACGTCCAAACTCAGAGCTTCTCAAAGGTCAACGTCGTATTGTTCAAGCTGGAGAAGAAGGACAAATTCGTCGCTTGATTGAAGTAGATAGCCAAGGCAATCGTACCCTTCGTACAACAGAAGTTCTCAAGGAAGCTCTTCCAGAAATTGTTGAAATTGGAACGAAAGAAGAGCAAGACTCTCAAAAAACAGGTCAAGCTCTTTTAGCAACACCGACAAATGAAAAAGTAGGTAAAGAACTTCCAAATACTGGAGTAACAAGAGATGCTAGTCTAGTGGCACTAGGACTCCTCGGAGTGATGAGTGGCTATGGCCTACTTGCTGGAAAGAAGAGAGAAAACGAATCGATTTAGGATTCTTGCATTTCCTCATAATAACTAAAAACGAGGTTTGACTGCAGATTAGTCAAACCTCGTTTTAACTAGTAAAAATCAGTGGAAGAATGAGATGGATTAACTAGTTTTTCTTGTATTACTTAGTGATTTGGAAAGGTTTTTCTAGTTTTGATTTTCAGAAATGCTAGTTTTCGTTGCAAGAAAGAACTGGAAAAGTTTAGGGTTTTTCTATCTCTTTTGCTGATTTTGTGATATAATTAACACGTATAAAAAAAGAAGGAGTCATATCTAATGGCAAAATTGACTGTTAAAGACGTTGAATTGAAAGGGAAAAAAGTTCTCGTTCGTGTTGACTTCAACGTACCTGTAAAAGATGGCGTGATTACCAACGACAACCGTATCACTGCAGCTCTTCCAACTATCAAGTACATCCTTGAACAAGGTGGACGTGCTATCCTCTTCTCTCACCTTGGCCGTGTAAAAGAAGAAGCAGACAAAGCTGGTAAATCACTTGCTCCTGTAGCTGCTGACTTGGCAGCTAAATTGGGTCAAGACGTTGCTTTCCTTCCAGGTGTCACTCGTGGTGCTGAATTGGAAGCGGCAATCAACGCTCTTGAAGATGGACAAGTTCTCTTGGTTGAAAACACTCGTTACGAAGATGTTGATGGCAAAAAAGAATCTAAAAACGATCCTGAACTTGGTAAATACTGGGCATCACTTGGAGATGGTATCTTCGTAAACGATGCATTCGGTACAGCTCACCGTGCACACGCATCTAACGTTGGTATCTCAGCAAACGTTGAAAAAGCAGTTGCTGGTTTCCTTCTTGAAAACGAAATTGCCTACATCCAAGAAGCAGTTGAAGCTCCAGAACGTCCATTTGTGGCTATCCTTGGTGGTTCAAAAGTTTCAGACAAGATCGGTGTTATCGAAAACTTGCTTGAAAAAGCTGATAAAGTCCTTATCGGTGGTGGTATGACTTACACATTCTACAAAGCACAAGGTATCGAAATCGGTAACTCACTTGTAGAAGAAGACAAATTGGATGTTGCGAAAGCTCTTCTTGAAAAAGCAAACGGTAAATTGATCTTGCCAGTTGACTCAAAAGAAGCTAACGCCTTTGCTGGTTACACTGAAGTGCGTGACACTGAAGGTGAAGCAGTTTCTGAAGGCTTCCTTGGTCTTGACATCGGTCCAAAATCTATCGCTAAATTTGACGAAGCTTTGACTGGTGCCAAAACAGTTGTATGGAACGGACCTATGGGTGTATTTGAAAACCCTGACTTCCAAGCTGGAACAATCGGTGTGATGGACGCTATCGTGAAACAACCAGGCGTTAAATCAATCATCGGTGGTGGTGACTCAGCTGCCGCAGCGATTAACCTTGGCCGTGCAGACAAATTCTCATGGATTAGTACGGGCGGAGGTGCTTCAATGGAACTTCTCGAAGGTAAAGTATTGCCAGGTTTGGCTGCACTTACAGAAAAATAATTTCAGCCCGTTAGTCTCTACAAAATCCTGATTTTGTAGAAAAAGGAACAAAACTGAAACGTTAACAAAAAGGTGGCTATGTCACCTTTTTGTGTTAGTGTAGGTATTTGTGACGCGGTGGTGGTGCTTCAATGGAACTCCTTGAAGGTAAAGTTCTTCCAGGACTTGCAGCCTTGACAGAAAAATAAGATTTTATAAATAAATCAAAGAAGAGAGGGATGAAAGTTCCTCTTTTCTTTTGCTTAAAATAAAAACGCTTCCTCTCAACTATTACTCATAAAAATCACCGATTTATGATAAAATGGAAATAGAAAGTTGAGATTATGAGTTATTTTAAAAAATATAAATTCGATAAATCCCAGTTCAAACTTGGTATGCGAACCTTTAAAACAGGTATTGCTGTTTTTCTAGTTCTCTTGATTTTTGGCTTTTTTGGTTGGAAAGGTCTTCAAATCGGTGCTTTGACAGCTGTTTTTAGCCTGAGGGAGAGTTTTGATAAGAGTGTCCATTTTGGGACTTCGCGTATTCTAGGAAATAGTATCGGTGGCCTCTATGCCCTGGTCTTCTTCCTATTAAATACCTTTTTCCACGAAGCCTTTTGGGTGACCTTGGTTGTTGTTCCAATCTGCACCATGTTAACCATTATGACAAATGTAGCCATGAATAACAAAGCAGGGGTTATTGGTGGTGTAGCAGCTATGTTAATCATTACCCTATCGATTCCGAGTGGAGAGACAATTTTGTACGTATTTGCGCGTGTATCAGAAACTTTCATGGGAGTTTTTGTCGCAATTCTCGTAAATTACGATATTGATCGTATTCGGCTCTTTTTAGAGAAAAAAGAAAAATAATGTTACATTTTATAACATTATCAATTGACGTTTGTCTTTTTTTAGACTATAATAGACAGAAAGAAGGAAATTGTAAATGAAGGAAAAAGAATTTCGCCGAAATATGGCTGTTTTTCCTATCGGCAGTGTTATGAAGTTGACCGATCTATCGGCGCGTCAGATTCGTTATTATGAAGATCAAGAGTTGATTAAGCCTGATCGAAACGAAGGGAACCGTCGCATGTATTCCTTGAATGACATGGATCGTCTGCTTGAAATCAAAGATTATATCTCTGAAGGTTATAATATCGCTGCCATTAAGAAAAAATATGCTGAACGTGAAGCGAAATCCAAGAAAGCGGTGAGTCAGACTGAGGTGCGTCGTGCACTTCATAATGAACTCCTCCAACAGGGTCGCTTTGCTTCAGTACGGTCACCTTTTGGTCGCGGTTAGACAACCGCAAGTAGTCATACATTAAGGAGAAAACTCATGCCAATCACAGCTGCAGATATTCGTCGTGAAGTCAAGGAAAAAAATGTTACCTTTATTCGTCTCATGTTCTCAGATATTTTGGGAACGATGAAGAACGTCGAAATTCCTGCTACAGATGAACAATTAGATAAGGTCTTGTCAAATAAGGCTATGTTTGATGGATCTTCTATTGAAGGTTTTGTACGTATCAATGAGTCAGATATGTACTTGTACCCAGACTTGGATACATGGACAGTCTTCCCGTGGGGAGATGAAAATGGAAGTGTTGCAGGTTTGATCTGTGATGTCTATACAACAGAAGGTGAACCATTTGCAGGCGACCCTCGTGGCAATTTGAAACGTGCTCTTCGTCACATGGAAGAAGTGGGATTCAAGTCCTTCAATCTTGGACCAGAGCCAGAATTCTTCCTATTTAAACTGGATGAAAATGGGGATCCAACACTTGAAGTAAATGACAAGGGTGGTTACTTTGATTTGGCACCTACTGACCTTGCAGACAACACACGTCGTGAGATTGTCAATGTCTTAACCAAAATGGGATTTGAAGTAGAAGCGAGTCACCACGAGGTTGCGGTTGGACAGCATGAGATTGACTTTAAGTACGATGAAGTTCTCCGTGCTTGTGATAAGATTCAAATCTTTAAACTTGTTGTTAAAACCATTGCTCGCAAACATGGTCTTTACGCAACCTTTATGGCAAAACCAAAATTTGGTATTGCTGGATCAGGTATGCACTGTAATATGTCCTTGTTTGATGCAGAAGGAAACAATGCCTTCTTTGATCCAAATGATCCAAAAGGAATGCAGTTGTCAGAAACGGCCTACCATTTCCTCGGTGGTTTGATTAAGCATGCCTATAACTATACTGCCATCATGAACCCAACAGTTAACTCATACAAACGTTTGGTTCCAGGTTATGAAGCGCCTGTTTACATTGCTTGGGCTGGTCGTAACCGTTCGCCACTTGTGCGCGTACCTGCTTCACGTGGTATGGGAACTCGTCTTGAGTTGCGTTCAGTGGATCCAATGGCGAACCCTTACATTGCTATGGCTGTTCTGTTGGAAGTTGGTTTGCATGGTATTGAAAACAAAATCGAAGCACCAGCTCCTATCGAAGAAAATATCTACATCATGACAGCAGAAGAGCGCAAGGAAGCTGGTATTACAGACCTTCCATCAACCCTTCACAACGCTTTGAAAGCTTTGACAGAAGATGAGGTTGTCAGAGCAGCTCTTGGAGAACATATCTATACTAGTTTCCTTGAAGCTAAACGAATCGAATGGGCAAGTTATGCAACCTTCGTTTCACAATGGGAAATTGATAATTATTTAGACCTTTACTAATATAGAAGAAAGATTGCCTGTGGGTGATCTTTTTTCTTGTGTTTTATATCGAGGTGTGATATATTTTATATAACGAAGTGCGATATATCGAACTGAATAGGAGATGGTTATAAATGGAATTAACGGATAAGATTCGTCGAGTTTATCTTCCGATGACGGAAACGGGCTTTTATATCTTGTTCTGTCTGCAAAAGGAAGGTCATGGTTATAGTATTACGCAAAAGGTCAAGGAGATGACAGATTCTCAAATTTCGATTAGTCCTGGGACTATGTATGGAACCTTGTCAAAAATGGAAAAGGATGGTTTGATTTCCTTTGTCCGTGAAGAGGAAAAACGGAAAATCTATCAGATCACAGACTTGGGACGAAAAGTCTTAGATATTGAATTGAAGCGTATTGAACGGCTCTATAGAAACAGTCTGGAGGAAAGATGATGGAAAAGAAGGTTGTTTATAGAATTGCTACCATTGCGGATTATGATAGAGAGGCTTTGTATCTTAGAAAAATGCATGCTGAGGGCTGGAAACTCAAAGAAGTAACCTACTCTAACTTAGTAGTTGCGGTTAAGTATACTTTTGAAAAGTGCCAACCGGAGCAGGTGTCTTATCAGTTGGACTTTTATCCCATGAGAAAATCCGATAGAGCCTCCTATTTACAACTATTTAAAGATTGTGGTTGGGAGCATATTACAGACTTTAATGGGTTTTCCTACTTTAGAAAGCTTCATTCTGGAATTGAGTCGGATGCTGAGTTTGAAATTTATAATGACGCGGCCGGGAAGTTAGCTATGGTCAAACGGATTTTAACGAGGCGGATGCTTCCTATTTTGCTTCTCTTTTTAGCTCTACTACCGGTTTTCTCAAAGTTTGTCGCTGGAGGCAGTTCTTTCAGTTGGGAAATGTTTTTGATTGTTATAATAGATGGTGTTTTATTGATAGTTCATGCGATTCAGATTTCTTATATTTTTTGGAGATTGTTTCAAAAGTGGAAAGAATTATCTGATAAATAAAACCATGCATGTTTTCTAATTTGGAGGTGCGATGATGAAAAGCAAACTACAATTTCGGATTTTTACGATTCTTGATGAGGATAAGAAAGAAGAATATTTACATGAGATGCACTTGAAAGGTTGGAGGTATAGAACGAGTCGTTTTGGTTTGTTCTATTTTGACCAATGTCAACCAGACGATGTCATCTACTGTATCTATGATTCTAGATTTCTTAAAAAATATAAGCATGAACTGCAAGATTTTAGAAATAGAGGTTGGGAATTGATGGGAGCAGGTTCTTGTTCGATTCTTCGTAAATCGTCTTCTGATTTACTTCCGGAGGATCAAGTCTATATGAGTAAGGGGCTCAGATGGGAAGTTATGCGAAATAGACTTCGTTCATGTACAGTTGCTTTCTCAGGTGGTCTTGTTGTTTGTATGAGTTCGTTTAGAGAAGAACTGTCGCAATCTTTCTTTGTCATTTTTGCTCTATATGCCTTTATGATTTCTTATCTAATCTATGGTTATTTCAGACTAAAAAGTAAATACCGAGTAGATGGAAGGTAGGATTCTAGGTCTTTAGACTGATTTTTAGCACTCTTGATAAAAGAGTGCTAATTTTTTGAGTTTTTATCTTGACATTCTCTTTTAAGGATGTATAATAGAATCATAAGTTAGCACTTGAGCGTATCGAGTGCTAATCGATCAGACAGAGAGGAGTGATGAGATGGTTACAGAGCGTCAGCAGGATATTTTAAATCTGATTATTGACATCTTTACCAAAACGCACGAACCTGTCGGATCCAAAGCTTTGCAAGAGTCTATTAACTCTAGCAGCGCAACCATTCGTAATGACATGGCGGCTCTAGAAAAGCAAGGTTTGCTTGAGAAGGCTCATACTTCAAGCGGTCGGATGCCAAGTGTTGCTGGTTTTCAGTACTATGTAAAACACTCACTGGATTTTGACCGACTGGCTGAAAATGAGGTATATGAAATTGTCAAAGCCTTTGATCAGGAATTTTTCAAGCTAGAGGATATTCTACAAGAAGCTGCTAATCTACTGACAGACCTGAGTGGCTGTACGGTAGTGGCATTGGATGTTGAGCCGAGCAGGCAACGTTTGACAGCCTTTGATATCGTTGTTTTGGGGCAACATACAGCCTTAGCAGTATTCACCCTAGACGAGTCTCGAACGGTTACCAGTCAGTTTCTGATCCCAAGGAACTTCTTGCAGGAGGATTTGCTGAAATTGAAGAGCATCATTCAGGAACGTTTCCTCGGCCACACCGTTCTAGATATTCACTACAAGATTCGGACTGAGATTCCGCAGATTATCCAGCGTTACTTCACAACAACGGACAATGTGATCGATCTCTTTGAACATATCTTTAAGGAAATGTTCAACGAAAACATTGTGGTGGCCGGCAAGGTTAATCTCTTGAATTTTGCCAATCTGGCAGCTTATCAGTTCTTTGACCAACCGCAAAAGGTGGCCTTGGAGATTCGTGAGGGGCTGCATGAGGATCAGATGCAAAATGTCCGTGTTGCAGACAGTCAAGAGTCCTGTCTAGCTGACCTAGCGGTGATTAGTAGCAAGTTCCTCATTCCTTATCGGGGAGTTGGAATTCTAGCGATTATGGGTCCAGTCAATCTGGATTACCAACAGCTAATCAACCAAGTCAATGTGGTCAACCGTGTTTTGACCATGAAGTTGACAGATTTTTACCGCTACCTCAGCAGTAATCATTACGAAGTACATTAAGATTGAAATCATTAAAGGAGGCGAAAATGGCCCAAGATATAAAAAATGAAGAATTAGAAGAAGTCCAAGAAGAGGAAGTTGTGGAAACGGTAGAAGAAACAACTCCTGAGAAGTCTGAATTGGACTTGGCAAATGAACGTGCAGATGAGTTCGAAAACAAATACCTTCGCGCTCATGCAGAAATGCAAAATATCCAACGCCGTGCCAATGAAGAGCGTCAAAACTTGCAACGTTATCGTAGCCAGGACTTGGCAAAAGCAATTCTCCCTTCTTTGGACAACCTTGAGCGTGCACTCGCAGTTAAAGGTTTGACAGATGATGTGAAGAAGGGCTTGGAGATGGTGCAAGAAAGCTTGATTCACGCTTTGAAGGAAGAGGGAATCGAAGAAATCGCAGCTGACGGCGAATTTGACCATAACTACCATATGGCCATCCAAACTCTCCCAGCAGACGATGAACACCCAGCAGATACCATCGCCCAAGTCTTCCAAAAAGGCTACAAGCTCCATGACCGCATCCTACGCCCAGCAATGGTAGTGGTGTACAACTAAGATACAAAGCCCGTAAAAAGCTCACAGTAAAAATAGGAGATTGACGAAGTGTTCGATGAACACAAGGAAATCTATCTTTTTTACCCAGAGCTTAGGGCGTGTTCGATTAGGCAATTCTGACGGTTGCAACATATATAATAGAAACCTTGTCCGAAACGACAATAAACTATGAAGAAAGATAAGAGGCAAGCCGGAGGCTTGCAAGGAAGATATTTCCCATCGTGGTGAAAGTTTCAGTAGCTTTTGCTACTGAAACAGGGGATTTTTGAGACAGTAGGCTCAAAAATAAGTGATGAAATCCCGTAGGGAGTTGCTCACGTCCCCACCACTTAAGGGGAATATCAAAAACAGAAAATTAACTAACAAGGAGAAAAACACATGTCTAAAATTATCGGTATTGACTTAGGTACAACAAACTCAGCAGTAGCAGTTCTTGAAGGAACTGAAAGCAAAATCATCGCAAACCCAGAAGGAAACCGCACAACTCCATCTGTAGTCTCATTCAAAAACGGCGAAATCATCGTTGGTGATGCTGCAAAACGTCAAGCAGTTACAAATCCAGATACAGTCATCTCTATCAAATCTAAAATGGGAACTTCTGAAAAAGTTTCTGCAAACGGAAAAGAATACACTCCACAAGAAATCTCAGCTATGATTCTTCAATACTTGAAAGGCTACGCTGAAGACTACCTTGGCGAAAAAGTAACCAAAGCAGTTATCACAGTTCCAGCTTACTTCAACGATGCTCAACGTCAAGCAACAAAAGACGCTGGTAAAATCGCTGGTCTTGAAGTAGAACGTATCGTCAACGAACCAACAGCAGCCGCTCTTGCTTACGGTTTGGACAAGACTGATAAAGAAGAAAAAATCTTGGTATTCGACCTTGGTGGTGGTACATTCGACGTATCTATCCTTGAATTGGGTGACGGTGTCTTTGATGTATTGTCAACTGCAGGGGATAACAAACTTGGTGGTGACGACTTTGACCAAAAAATCATCGACCACTTGGTAGCAGAATTCAAGAAAGAAAACGGTATTGACTTGTCTACTGACAAGATGGCAATGCAACGTTTGAAAGATGCAGCTGAAAAAGCGAAGAAAGACCTTTCTGGTGTAACTTCAACACAAATCAGCTTGCCATTTATCACTGCTGGTGAAGCTGGACCTCTTCACTTGGAAATGACCTTGACTCGTGCGAAATTCGATGATTTGACTCGTGACCTTGTAGAACGTACAAAAGTTCCAGTTCGTCAAGCCCTTTCAGATGCAGGTTTGAGCTTGTCAGAAATCGACGAAGTTATCCTTGTTGGTGGTTCAACTCGTATCCCAGCCGTTGTAGAAGCTGTTAAGGCTGAAACTGGTAAAGAACCAAACAAATCAGTAAACCCTGACGAAGTAGTTGCTATGGGTGCTGCCATCCAAGGTGGTGTGATCACTGGTGATGTCAAAGATGTTGTCCTTCTTGACGTAACACCATTGTCACTTGGTATCGAAACAATGGGTGGTGTCTTCACAAAACTCATCGACCGTAACACAACAATTCCAACATCTAAATCACAAGTCTTCTCAACTGCAGCAGATAACCAACCAGCCGTTGATATCCACGTTCTTCAAGGTGAACGCCCAATGGCAGCAGATAACAAGACTCTTGGACGCTTCCAATTGACAGATATTCCAGCTGCACCTCGTGGAATTCCTCAAATCGAAGTAACATTTGATATCGATAAGAACGGTATCGTGTCTGTTAAGGCTAAAGATCTTGGAACTCAAAAAGAACAAACTATTGTGATCCAATCTAACTCAGGTTTGACTGACGAAGAAATCGACCGCATGATGAAAGATGCAGAAGCTAATGCTGAAGCAGATAAGAAACGTAAAGAAGAAGTTGACCTTCGTAACGAAGTAGACCAAGCAATCTTCGCAACTGAAAAGACAATCAAGGAAACTGAAGGCAAAGGCTTCGATGCAGAACGTGACGCTGCCCAAGCTGCCCTTGATGATCTTAAAAAAGCTCAAGAAGACAACAACTTGGACGACATGAAAGCAAAACTTGAAGCATTGAACGAAAAAGCTCAAGGACTTGCTGTTAAACTCTACGAACAAGCCGCAGCAGCTCAACAAGCTCAAGCAGGAGCAGAAGGTGCACAAGCAACAGGAAACGCAGGCGATGACGTCGTGGACGGAGAGTTTACTGAAAAATAAGATGCAAAGCCCGTTAAAACCTCACAGTGAAAATAGGAAATCTGACGCAGAAACTTTAGTTTCTAGAAAGATTTATCTTTTTCACCAAGAGGTTAGGGCGTGCTCAATTTAGCATTACTAGTTTGATTTTTAAAACTCGAACGTCGTAATGATAAGAAGAAATCCAGAGGTTGCAACCCAGCCTCTGTTTTTCGATAAAATAGAGGATGTTGCGTATGAAAAAAGTACTTTGTATCATTTATCCTAATTTTTCTCTTTATGAGATAACCACTTTAACAAGTACTTTAGCTCTGTCTTTTGATATCACGATTGATTATGTAGCTTCTGAGAATTCGATGGTGGTCTCTGAGGATGGTTTGCCCTGTCAACCGACGAAAACATTGGATCAAATCCGTATAGAAGATTATTCTTGTGTGATTTTGCCAGGAATGGTAAATATAGGGCCTGCTCTACAGGATGAGAAATTGATCTCATTTTTGAGAAGTCTTGATGAGCAAGATGTCTTAATTGCAGCTATTTCTTCAGCGCCTCTTTTATTGGCGAAAGCAGGTTTGTTGAACGAGACGAAATTTACAGGTGGAATTTGGCAAAACTTCTTTGACTATTTTGAATTTCTTCCACGTGAGAATTTTCAACCGAAAGTTCTTGTGCAAGATAAACAAATTATTACGGCAATTGGTTTTGCACATCAAGAGTTTGCAAGAAAAGTGATTCTAAGTTTAGGGTTGGCAAAGAATACGCACAACTATTTTAAAGAAAAAAACGAGTACGCTGAAGAGGATTTGTTATTTACTCTATCAGACGAAGAGTTTGATCAAGTGAAGCGAAGTATAGAAAACAGCTTCTAAAGATTTACATGAAAATTATAGAAAGGAACAAGGGTGTTCAGGGAATTGAACACGGGTTCCCAAATTTCTTACTCAATATAACAGAAAGGAATTGAACCCGACCTAAATCGAGGTTTCGTTCCGCAACAATAACAGAAAGGAATAAGGGTGTTCAGGGAATTGAACACGGGCTACGGACTGTGCCAAAAAGATAGTTTTTTCTAGGACGCAAGCGTCCGTCGTCAAAAAACCTATTTTGGCTGTGTCCGTTTGACGCCCTTTGTATCTTGAATTATGAACAATACTGAATTTTATGATCGTCTGGGGGTGTCAAAAAACGCTTCGGCAGACGAGATCAAAAAGGCTTATCGTAAGCTTTCGAAGAAATACCACCCAGATATCAACAAGGAGCCTGGTGCTGAGGAAAAGTACAAGGAAGTTCAGGAAGCCTATGAGACTTTGAGTGACGACCAAAAACGTGCGGCCTATGACCAATACGGTGCTGCTGGAGCCAACGGTGGTTTTGGTGGAGCTGGTGGTTTCGGCGGTTTCGATGGGGCAGGAGGCTTCGGTGGTTTTGAAGATATCTTCTCAAGTTTCTTCGGCGGAGGCGGTGCTTCACGCAATCCAAATGCTCCTCGTCAAGGGGATGACCTTCAGTATCGTGTGAACTTGACCTTTGAAGAAGCTATCTTCGGTACAGAGAAGGAAGTTAAGTACAACCGAGAAGCTGGATGCCGTACATGTAATGGATCAGGGGCTAAGCCAGGAACAAGTCCAGTCACTTGTGGCCGCTGTCATGGCGCTGGTGTCATTAATGTCGATACGCAGACTCCGCTTGGTATGATGCGTCGCCAAGTAACCTGTGATGTCTGTCACGGTCGCGGAAAAGAAATCAAAGATCCATGTACAACCTGTCACGGAACTGGTCATGAGAAACAAGCTCATAGTGTACATGTGAAAATCCCTGCTGGTGTGGAAACCGGTCAACAAATTCGCCTAGCAGGTCAGGGTGAAGCAGGCTTTAACGGTGGACCTTATGGTGACTTGTATGTAGTGGTTTCTGTGGAAGCCAGCGACAAGTTTGAACGTGAAGGAACCACTATCTTCTACAATCTCAACCTCAACTTTGTCCAAGCAGCTCTTGGTGATACAGTTGATATCCCAACGGTTCACGGTGATGTTGAATTGGTTATCCCAGAGGGAACTCAGACTGGTAAGAAATTCCGTCTACGTGGCAAAGGAGCTCCGAGTCTTCGTGGCGGTGCAGTTGGTGACCAATACGTTACTGTCAATGTCGTAACACCGACAGGCTTGAACGACCGCCAAAAAGCAGCGCTTAAAGAATTCGCAGCTGCTGGTGATTTAAAAGTCAATCCAAAGAAAAAGGGCTTCTTTGACCATATTAAAGATGCCTTTGATGGAGAATAAACTAAAAAGAGCCAATTGGCTCTTTTGTGTTATCTTTGAAAATTTAGCGTCGAAAAATCATTTTCCAGTTAGCCTATTATTTATACTTTTGCTTGAGTAAGCCAGCTGCATCCATATCTTGGATGAGTTGCTTGATTTCCGCTTCCTTACCAGGCTTAATAGTAATGGTATCAATATGATTGATTGCCGAATTATCCTGAATATCCACTAAAGTCAAGGCCTTTTCATAGAATGCGATTCCTTTTTTTAGACTTTCCTGATCTTTCCAATATAGAACTGAGTAATCAGGATTTGGTTTCTTTCCGATTTCTTGTAAATAATTCCTACTTTCCTTCTCTAAAAATTGCAATAAACCATGATTGAACAAGTTATCCCCTACTTTATAGTATGAAATCTCTCCAGTCTGTAGGACATAGACTTCGAGTCGGTTTTTGGTGAGTTTTGGACTTTCTTTTAGGACAGGGTGACTATTGATGACCTCATCTGAGAAAGTAACATAAAAATTTAAGCCCCCACCCTCGAATTGATACCTTCCATTTGAATTTACTTTCTTAGGAGGCATGTCAAGGGAGGTAAAGATTTGTTTTAAGTCTTCGTTCCCTTTTCGGATGTCACTCGGTGAGGCTCTGAAAGCAAAGAACAGTAGTAGAAATGCTAGGACTGCAAGAAGGCTAAGGCAACCACAAGGGATTAGGATGATCTTAGCCAGAATTTTAAAAAACTGTTTCATTTTCATTCCTCTTTTTGTTTGACCCTGACAACCTAAAATAGATTTAAGGAAAGTTCATGGCTCTTTTTACTTATCTTCGATTTCCTGTGTTTCTTTTATCACAGCTAGTCTAGTCTGGATATCTTTTTCCAAGACCTTAAACTTGTAGGTGAGGTCTTCTTGGTATTCCTTGATGAGTTCTTTTTGCTGGTCGATGATTTGCAGGCTGTTTTGGATAATATCCACATCGTCCTTGATAGCTTGAACGCGGTCAGTGGTATTCAAGACTTCATCTGTGATGGTTTGGCGATTTTTTGTGACCAGATAACTTCCGGCTGCAGCTCCTGCAAATAGCAGTAGATTAGATAATTTCATGGCAACTCCTTAGGCGTTTTTGATAGTTTCAGCGACTTGAGCGAGTTTGTCAAAGTCTGGTTCGTGGGTGATAAAATCAATCTTGAGGTCATCGTCGGTACTGTAGCGAGGCACGAGGTGAACGTGGGTGTGAAATACTGTTTGACCTGCGATTTCTTCACAGTTGGCAATGATATTCATGCCAGTAGCCTTGGTAGCTTTCATGACTTTTTGAGCAATTGTTGGTACTTGGGCAAAGAGTTGGCTGGCGCTCGTAACGTCCATTTCTAAAAGATTGCGATAGTGCTCTTTTGGTACGACCAAGGTGTGCCCAGGCGTTACTTGAGAGATATCAAGAAAGGCAAGAACCTGCTCATCTTCATATACTTTTGATGCAGGAATTTCCCCTGCGATGATTTTACAAAAAATGCAATCTGACATAAAATCTACCTCTACTGTATTGAATTTTGATATAATATAGCTACATTATACCAGATTTGGAGAAAATATGTTAGAAATTAAAAACCTGACAGGTGGCTATGTCCATGTCCCTGTCTTGAAAGATGTGTCCTTTACAGTTGAAAGTGGGCAGTTAGTCGGTTTGATCGGTCTCAATGGTGCTGGGAAATCGACGACCATCAATGAAATTATCGGTCTGTTGACACCTTATAACGGATCTATCAATATCAATGGCTTGACCCTGCAAGAAGATGCGACCAACTACCGCAAACAGATTGGTTACATTCCTGAGACACCCAGTCTGTATGAGGAATTAACCCTCAGAGAGCATATCGAAACGGTTGCTATGGCTTATGGTATCGAGCAAAAAGTGGCTTTTGAACGAGTAGAACCCTTGTTAAAAATGTTTCGTCTGGACCAGAAATTAGACTGGTTCCCTGTTCATTTTTCAAAAGGGATGAAGCAGAAGGTTATGATTATCTGTGCTTTTGTGGTGGATCCAAGTCTCTTTATCGTGGATGAGCCTTTCCTTGGTCTTGATCCGCTGGCGATTGCGGACTTGATTCAGCTTTTGGAAGTGGAAAAGCAAAAGGGCAAGTCCATTCTCATGAGTACCCACGTTCTGGATTCGGCGGAGAAGATGTGTGATGCCTTTGTCATTCTCCACAAGGGAGAGGTGCGTGCTAAGGGAAATCTCCTGCAACTGCGCGAAGCCTTTAACATGCCTGAGGCTAGTTTGAATGATATTTACTTGGCTCTGACCAAAGAGGAGGACCTATGAAAGACTTGTTTTTAAAGAGAAAGCAGGCTTTTCGTAAGGAGTGTCTTGGTTATCTGCGCTATGTTTTCAATGACCACTTTGTCTTGTTCCTGCTTGTTCTGCTGGGATTTCTAGCCTACCAGTACAGTCAACTCTTGCAACATTTTCCTGAAAATCATTGGCCTATCCTTTTGTTTGTTGGAATTACTTCTATTTTACTTTTGCTTTGGGGTGGAATTGCTACTTATATGGAGGCACCAGATAAGCTCTTTCTCTTGGTTGGGGAAGAGGAAATCAAGCTCCATCTAAAGCGTCAAACTAGCATTTCCCTAGTCTTTTGGCTCTTTGTCCAGACCCTTTTCTTGCTGTTATTTGCTCCTTTATTTTTGGCGATGGGTTATGGCTTGCTAGTTTTTCTGGTCTATGTGCTTTTATTGGGGGTAGGAAAATATCTGCTCTTTCGTCAAAAAGCTAACAAATTTTTTACTGAAACTGGACTGGACTGGGACTTTGTCATTTCCCAAGAAAGCAAGCGTAAGCAAGTCTTGCTTCGTTTCTTTGCTCTCTTTACGCAGGTCAAGGGAATTTCAAACAGCGTCAAACGTCGTGCCTATCTGGACTTTATCCTAAAGGCTGTTCAGAAGGTGCCTGGGAAGATTTGGCAAAATCTCTATCTGCGTTCTTATCTGCGAAATGGAGACCTCTTTGCTCTCAGTCTCCGTCTGCTCTTACTTTCCTTGCTGGCGCAGGTCTTTATTGAGCAAGCTTGGATTGCGACAGCAGTGGTAGTTCTCTTTAACTACCTCTTGCTCTTCCAATTGTTGGCCCTCTATCATGCCTTTGACTACCAGTATTTGACCCAACTCTTTCCACTGGACAAGGGGCAAAAGGAAAAAGGTTTGCAGGCGGTAGTTCGAGGATTGACAAGTTTTGTCTTAGTTGTGGAATTAGTTGTAGGCCTTGTGACCTTCCAAGAAAAACTGGCCCTTTTAGCCTTGCTGGGTGCTGGTTTGGTTTTACTAGTCTTGTACTTACCTTATCAGGTCAAACGTCAGATGCAGGACTAACATGTACTTATATGACACTAAAAAAGAAGTTGAGTGCAATCTGTCTCAGCTTCTTTTATTTTTTACAAGAGAATGGTTGGGCCGTAGAGATTTAACTTGGTCTTGACTTGGTCAAAGTGAAAACGGTCATAGGCCCGCCAAGCGGCGCGAGTTGGAGCATCGGGATTGAGGGCGCTGAGTCCCATGAGAAGACTGGAAGTCTGGTAAAATTTTTCCAGTTCAATCAAGACGCGATTATCCACAGTCTCAGCCTTGGCTAGAAAGCCAAGAATAGAGTTTAATTGCTCCTGAAAGCGGACGTCGTCAGCTGTTGCCTGTTTGCATGCTTGATAGGCTTTGTTTAAGTCAGTAATCAAAGTCTGAGCTCTTTTGATAGGGTCTGTATCTGTCATGAGAATTCCTCCTTTAATCTGGGTGCTAGTCTTGTTTCTAGCAACTGTGTTTTGATACTGTTAGTTTATCACTTTTGTCTCCTTTTTCACCATAAAATCTTTAATTGCCCTTGAAATTTCCTGAACGGTACTGTTAAAATTTTATGATAAAATAGTTGTAAGATTATCATGCTTATTTGAGGAACAAGATACCCTTCAGGAGCGTTAAAGGCCTGTTTAGGATTTGGTGGGCTTGTATCATAGTATTTTTGCTATTCTCTTTTTAGGAAGAAATTGAAACAAGGAGAGTAAGAAGATGAGAATATTTGTTTTAGAAGATGATTTTTCCCAACAGACTAGGATTGAAGCGACGATTGAGAAACTCTTGAAAGAACATCACATCACTCCCAGTTCTTTTGAAGTCTTTGGTAAGTCAGACCAACTGCTGGCTGAAGTGCATGAGAAGGGGGCCCATCAGCTATTCTTTTTGGATATTGAGATTCGAAATGAGGAGATGAAGGGGCTGGAAGTGGCTAGAAAGATTCGGGATCGAGACCCCTATGCCCTGATTGTCTTTGTGACGACTCACTCAGAGTTTATGCCCCTGTCCTTTCGCTACCAAGTGTCTGCTTTGGACTACATTGATAAGGCCTTGTCAGCAGAGGAGTTTGAATCTCGTATCGAGACAGCTCTCCTTTATGCCAATAGTCAAGACAGTAAGAGTCTGGCGGAAGATTGCTTTTACTTTAAATCAAAATTTGCCCAATTCCAGTATCCTTTTAAAGAGGTTTATTATCTTGAAACGTCACCCAGAGCCCATCGTGTTATTCTCTATACCAAGACAGACAGGCTGGAATTTACAGCGAGTTTAGAGGAGGTTTTCAAGCAGGAGCCCCGTCTCTTGCAGTGCCACCGCTCATTTCTCATCAATCCTGCCAATGTGGTTCGTTTGGATAAGAAAGAAAAACTCCTTTTCTTTCCCAATGGTGGAAGCTGTCTAATCGCGCGTTATAAGGTCAGGGAAGTATCTGAAGCTATCAATAACTTGCATTGAGCTAGGAGAGTTTATGAATATTGCTTGGATATTATTGTATACGCTTATTACTAATGGGCTAAAAATTGTTATTTTCTTTAAGGTAGATGGAATTGGTCTCAATTTTGAGAGAATTTTTAAGGCCTTTCTTTTTAAGCTACTTTTGGCAGTTGTTTTTGTAATGATTAGCTATATAGTAGGAAATGATTATCTATCTTATTTTATGGAACCCTTGTACGGTATAGGTTTGTCTTTCTTACTGTTAAGAGGGCTTCCTAAAAAACTCCTCTTCTTTTATGGTCTCTTTCCAATGATATTGGTGAATCTCTTTTATAGAGGGGTCTCCTATTTTGTGCTTCCATTTTGGGGACAAGAAATTGTAGATAAAGGTAGCAATCCTATCTTTTTATTGATGACGATATTCGTTTGCTTCATAGTTTTAGTCTTTTTGAAATGGTTGGACTATGATTTCACTAACTTGAGAAAGGAGATTCTCGATAAAGGTTTTCAAAAGTCCCTGACCACGATTAACTGGATAATGGGGGCTTATTATCTAGTGATGCAAAGTCTGTCTTTCTTTGAATATGAACAAGGTATTCAATCAACGACTGTTCGCCATCTCATCCTAGTCTTTTACTTGCTCTTTTTTATGGGAATTATTAAGAAATTGGATACCTATTTGAAGGACAAACTCCATGAGAGATTGGACCAAGAACAGGCCTTGCGCTACAGAGATATGGAACGCTATAGTCGGCATATAGAGGAACTTTACAAGGAAGTCCGGAGCTTTCGCCATGACTACACTAACCTCTTAACCAGCTTACGTCTGGGCATTGAAGAGGAGGACATGGAGCAGATAAAAGAGGTCTACGACTCCGTCTTAAAGGATTCTAGTGAAAAATTGCAGGACAACAAATATGACCTAGGCCGATTGGTGAATATTCGGGACCGTGCCCTCAAAAGTCTCCTCGCGGGAAAATTTCTAAAAGCCAGAGATAAGAAGATTGTCTTTAATGTCGAAGTTCCTGAGGAGATTCAGGTAGAGGGGATGAGCCTGCTTGATTTTCTGACTATTGTGTCTATCCTTTGTGACAATGCTATTGAAGCCAGTGTAGAGGTTGGTCAACCTCACGTTTCAATCGCCTTTTTAAAAAATGGAGCACAAGAGACCTTCATCATAGAAAATTCCATCAAAGAAGAGAGAATAGATATTTCTGAAATCTTCTCCTTTGGAGCCAGTTCTAAAGGGGAGGAGAGAGGAGTTGGTCTCTATACCGTCATGAAAATTGTGGAAAGCCATCCCAATACCAGTCTAAATACCACCTGCCAAAATCAAGTCTTTCGTCAGGTTTTAACGGTTCACTCGATGTCAGTTGATGATTAGAAGATTTGTGGAAAGAAGTACTGCCTGTAGTCATCAATTAAAATACTATAGTATGGAAGGTATCCTATATGAATAAGAAATCCTTTTTTATCATCTGTTCTACGTTGATTATAGCATCGAATCTTCTCATGATTTCCGTGGTGAACAAGGGAGAAGAAACGGGGAGCAACCTGTTTGTGATTGCTATAGCCTGTGTTTTGCTACCAGCCTTTTTATATGCAGTTGAAAACAGACTGACTTCATTGGTAAGAGTAGAATCAATCCTCCTGATTCAGTTGACAGTTATATCCCTACTCCGTCTTATCAACAGAATAGGGAGTACGCCTGAAATCCTCAACATTATCATTACTCTTATCGCTTTGGCAAGTGGGACAGCTGCTATCCTTGTTGCGATTATGAGAATATATGAGAACATACGGAAGTGAGGGTGAGTAGTTCTCTATTTTGTATTTTCACATTGTCAAGTTCCCCCAGGGCAAGTATGTTTTTCATGCTTGCTTTTTTTATTTTTAACAATTCAAGATGTTTTGATGACCATTTATGATTTGAGCGATCCAAGGTCAAAATGAGTGCTATACTAGCAGTGTAAAGGTTCTAGCTCAACAAACATTCAGGAGGAAATCTTATGAAGAAAAAAATATTTGTCATTTTCATCTTGTATCTGATCATGTCCATCTTTCTATATCCGCTTAGGGAGAGTGCTTGGTATCAGCTATTCTATACCATAGCCTATGTGATTGCAGTGATGATTTATTTGGCTATCATGAAAAAGAAAGGAGAAAAGAAATGAAAACTTTTCTTGCTAAAAAACGGAACATCTTTCTTGCAAGATTGTTCCTAGGTCAGTTGCCCTTGCTTGTCTCTACTTATCTATTTCTATCTCGTCAGTTTTTAAATTTTTCCTTGGTTTTCCAATTTCTTTTAGTGGTTATTAACTTGGCTTCTATTTTGGTCACTGTTTACCTCACTAGAGAAATGAGGATAAGAAAGTTTGAAGATGATGATTTGGTTAGTCCTAGAACCAATCAACTCATGTTCATCGGCTTGACAGGTTTTATGTCTATTATTTGTTTGTATAGAGGTGTCACAGCAGGAGAATCTTACCAACAACTAATTGCCTATATTGGCGCTATTCTCTGCTTGATTATTATGCTTCTACTCATTTGGGGCTTGAAGTATTATAAAAAGTAGTTTGCCTTCCTCTTCTAATAGAATTTTTGATTAGAAGGCTCTATTAAACTGTCCGTGAAATAAGTAAATGGAGGTATTTAAAATGAAATATAGATTATTTCTTGTTATTTTCTTGAGTAGTATTTTGAATATTCTTTTAGGGACATTTTTACAAATCTCTAATGAATCGATTGGGTGGCTTGTTCTTTACAGTGCCTTGTTTGAAGCAGGAGTTTTTCTTCTTACCAATAAAGGGTTTGCGGTCCAAATCAAGGAGGCAGACATTCAAAACCGTTTTAAATTTATTTTTAGGAAAACGATATGGTTTCAAATTCTTTTGCTTATCTTTGTGATGATTAAACTTTATCTTGGTTTGGATGCGAGGTTGATTTTATTCTATGGACATATTTTCATTGTCTTTAATGCTTTAATATATCTATTATCTAGCAGTCGGATTAGTCTTAAAAAGAGCAAACTGTCCTCTTAATCTTGCAGCAGTAGATCCTAGCAAGGGGAGGTATTAGGCTAGCTGTTGTCTTGTAGATAGTGGGGAGGATTCATATGAAAAAATATCCTATTCTTTTCAAAATGAGTGCTATTCTTTCTTATTTGTTTCTGTTTTTCGGACTGTTTGAGATAACCCAATTTTGGAGCAATTAAATGGTAAGTGGTCTATTATACATCTTTCAAAACCATGTAGTCCTTATGGTATAGGGGGAACTCCAAACTCATGTAATGGTATTTAAAAAGGATTGAAGATATGAAGGCAAAATATGGGAATCAAATTGTTGATGTTTGGGAAATTGGTCAAGCAACTCCTAAACCAAGTTGGGTAGAGGAAGCTTTTCAAAAAAATTATATGGTTTGGTTGGATAATCATGTGCGCATTTTAATGGCAGGTCTTAACACTTCTCTCGTAACGAATATCAAGTTTGGTTTAGTTGGAACAGTTGGAGGAGGATTCGCTGGTTATGGGATGTATGTTCTCGGTTATCCAGGTGATTATATAGATATCACCAATCATAGAGTTGTTTCTGCTAAAACATTTCACAAATGTTATCAAATTTTAGAAAATGATTAGATATCATTTAATTTTAATGGAGAAAGCTATGAAAAAACATCCTATTCTTTTCAAAGCGAGTGCAATTCTTTCTTATTTGTTTCTGTTTTTCGGACTGTTTTGGACAACCCAATTTTGGAGCAATTATTGGGAGTTCTCGTCTTGGGTAGGAAATCTTATCTGGATTCGAAACATCATCAGCCTTCTCTTTATCTGCTTGATAGTTTGGATTTTGGTCAGGTCGGGCCATGCTTATCTTTTTCGCATCCCTAGGAAAAAGTGGTTGAGCTATTCTATTCTGACGGTGTTAGTAGCCATTGTGCTTATCTGCTTTAACTATCTGACAGCTAAACACGTTCAGGGGACGAACGAAGGTTGGAATTTGTTTATTGCCTATAGTGAGACCAATTTTGCGGAGTTCGGTGTTTACCTAACTTTAATCGTACTAGGACCTCTGATGGAAGAATTGGTATGTAGGGGATTGCTTCAACATGCCTTCTTTAAGAATTCGAGGTGGGGGCTGGATCTTCTCTTTCCGTCATTCTTATTTGCCTTGCCCCACTTTTCTAGCTCGCCAAGTCTCGCAGATATTTTTGTCTATACGGCAGTGGGTTGTCTATATGCCTGGCTGACACGTTATACTAAGAGTATCTATCCTTCTTATTCGATTCATATTGTTAATAATATCATCGCAAACTTACCATTTTTGCTCACTTTTCTACACAGGGTTCTGGGGTAAAAAACCAGAAGACTTGCTTTTCAGCCATAGAGGAGGTCATCATGTATAAACACTTATTTTTCCTAGATTCCAAAACCTTAGACTGGATGACACCTTATATTCTAGTCTTGGCTTCTGACACCATTGCTTTTAATGTTTTTGTGCTAACCTTTGTATCTGTGGTGGTCTTTTATTTCCTAAATCCCATGTTATCTTTAATGGCTATCTTCTTAGGGGCTGGCTATGTGGTCGGATTTTGGTTGCTAAAATGGTTTGTTTTGGAAAGATTAGAGCTCAAGGATGACTTGTAGGGAAGTCTGTTTGATGAGGAGGATAGCTTTATGGCCATTTTCAATAAGTGCCATGCCTTGTTTTTAGGATTTTTAGTATTTGCCATCGTTGGTGCAGCGGGATATTCCGTCAATCAAGGGGATTATTTTCAACACCAGTACACATTCATTATTATAAAGAGTCTCTTGCTTTTCCTTAGTTTTGGCTATGCTAAATGGTTTGATATGATTTCTTTTGGGATTTTAAGCAAGAAACAACTCTTGCTCTTCATTGGAATCTTTCTTCTCACTGTGCTGGTAAGTATTAGCTATCATGCTTTTTTCTCAGTTGTTTCTGGTGCTTCGGCTCAACATCTTGAGGAAGCTAGTAAAGGACTTTCGCTTTCCTTTATTGTAAGTGCCACAGTTTTGGCACCTATCCAGGAGGAATTCATGTTTAGAGGGCTTCTTCAAGGTGCGGTTTTTGACAATTCGTGGATAGGGCTTGTGCTGACATCCTCTCTCTTCTCTTTAATGCATGAACCTTATGATATTCCTTCGTTTTGCTATTATCTTTTCGGGGGCTTGTTGCTGGGCTTTGCTTATAAAAAGAGCCAAAATTTGTGGGTTTCTACTCTAGTCCATATGTTTTACAACAGTTTGCCACTCTTAACTTATATTTAATGAAAATCAAAGAGCAAACTAGGAAACTAGCCGCAGGTTGCTCAAAACAGTGTTTTGAGGTTGTAGATGAAACTGACGAAGTCAGTCACATATATAATTCAAGGCGACGTTGACGTGGTTTGAAGAGGTTTTCGAAGAGTATAAAATGGTTTGTTTTGGAAAGACTAGAGTTAAAGGATGACTTGTAGGGAAGTTTGTTTGTTGAGGAGGATAATTTTATGAAGTTTTTTGATAAATTTCATGCCTTTTGTTTTGGATTTTTAGTACTACTAATCGTCATTACAGTTCCTTATACGATTAACCACGGGGATTTTTTTCAAAATGAATATGAATTGATTATTGTAAGTCTTCTTGTAACCTCGCTGAGTGTTGCTTATGCTAGAAAGTTTGAAATGATTTCTTTTGGGATGTTAAGCAAGAAAGACCTTTTGCTTTTCATTGCAATCTTTCTTCTAAGTGTACTTGAGACGCTGGTTTATATTCATTTCTTCGCTGTTTCTTCTGGCGCGGGAGTTCAACACTTGGCGGAAGTCAGCAGAGGAATTTCTCTGTCTTTGATTTTGACTTCCTCAGTTTTTGGTCCCATCCAGGAGGAACTCATTTTCAGAGGACTTCTTCAAGGTGCCGTTTTTGACAATTCTTGGTTAGGGCTTGTGCTAACTTCCTCTCTCTTTTCTTTCATGCATGGACCTTCTAATGTCTCTTCGTTTATTTTTTATCTACTTGGGGGCTTGTTACTGGGCTTTGCTTATAAAAAGAGCCAAAACTTATGGGTTTCTACTCTAGTCCACATGTTTTACAACAGTTGGCCACTCTTATATTATTTATAAAAATTATGAAAAGGTAAGTAGGAGATTGTGCTTACCTTTTTCAAGTTATAATGATAGCCTGAGCCAATTGAGATGCTTTTCTTTGAGAATAGGGTGTGGAGCGGTTGACGAATAGGCCAAAAACTAGTAGAATAGTAAGGAAACTTTATACGGAGGAAAGAAATGGATTTGGGTGATAATGAGCTAACACTGACTCCCATACCTGGGAAAAGTGGCAAGGCTTATATGGGTAGCTATCCTGATGGAAAGCGCATCTTTGTAAAAATGAACACCTCTCCAATCCTACCTGGTCTAGCTAGAGAACAAATTGCTCCACAATTATTATGGAGTCGCCGTTTGGCAGATGGGCGTGATATGTGTGCTCAAGAATGGTTGACAGGCAAAATATTGACCCCCTATGATATGAATCGTAAACAAATCGTCAATATCTTAACCCGTCTTCATCGCTCACGTCCGTTGATGACACAGTTGAGTCGTTTGGGATATGCCATGGAAACACCTGTAGATTTACTACAGTCTTGGCAGGAAACGGCTCCAGATGCTTTGCGTAAAAATCATTTTATCAGTGAAGTGATGGCTGATTTACGTCAGACTATTCCAGGATTTAGAGAGGACCATGCGACCATTGTCCATGGAGATGTACGACATAGTAATTGGATTGAGACAGATAGTGGCTTGATTTATTTGGTAGATTGGGATTCGGTTCGCTTGACCGACCGCATGTTTGATGTGGCCCATATGCTCTGTCATTATATTCCAGAACATCAGTGGAAGGAATGGTTGACCTACTACGGTTACAAGTACAATAAAACGGTATTAAGTAAATTGTATTGGTACGGTCAATTGTCTTATTTGAGCCAGATTTCCAAGTATTATATGAACCAAGATTTAGAAAATGTCAATCGGGAGATTCATGGCTTGCGTCACTTCCGAGACAAGTATGGAAAGAGAAGATGAGAGTTAGAAATCGTAAAGGGGCGACAGAATTACTAGAGGCAAATCCCCAGTATGTGGTCCTCAATCCCTTGGAAGCCAAGGGAAAATGGCGGGACCTGTTTGGCAATGACAATCCCATTCATGTGGAAGTTGGAAGTGGAAAGGGTGCCTTTGTTTCAGGTATGGCCAAGCAAAACCCTGACATCAACTATATCGGGATTGATATTCAAAAGTCTGTTTTGAGCTATGCTTTGGACAAGGTGCTTGAAGTTGGAGTACCTAATATTAAGCTCTTGTGGGTAGATGGTTCTGACTTGACTGACTACTTTGAAGATGGCGAAATTGATCGCTTGTATCTGAATTTTTCAGATCCATGGCCTAAAAAACGCCATGAAAAGCGTCGTTTGACCTACAAGACCTTCTTGGATACCTTCAAGCGTATCTTACCTGAAAATGGAGAAATTCATTTCAAGACGGATAACCGTGGCTTGTTTGAGTACAGCCTAGTTAGCTTTTCTCAGTATGGCATGAAGCTCAATGGTGTCTGGCTTGATTTACATGCCAGTGATTTTGAAGGCAATGTCATGACAGAATACGAGCAAAAATTCTCCAACAAGGGTCAAGTTATCTACCGAGTTGAGGCAGAATTTTAAGAAATAGCCTAAAATCAGGCTGTATAAGTGCTTTTGCTTTACATAAGTTGGCAAACGTGCTATACTAATAGTAAGAATATGAGAAAGAGAGGCGGGGAAATATCTTCGCCTCTTGCTTATGAGGAGGTGGACGCAATCGCAACAATCGTAGAATTAGTCAGAGAAGTTGTAGAACCTGTCATAGAAGCTCCTTTCGAACTCGTGGATATCGAGTATGGAAAGATTGGCAGTGACATGATTCTCAGTATTTTTGTAGATAAACCTGAAGGAATTACCTTGAACGACACGGCAGACTTGACAGAAATTATCAGTCCTGTCCTAGACACTATCAAGCCCGATCCCTTCCCAGAACAATATTTCCTAGAAATTACCAGTCCAGGCTTGGAACGTCCTTTGAAAACCAAGGATGCCGTTGCTGGAGCGGTTGGGAAATACATCCATGTCGGGCTCTACCAAGCCATCGATAAGCAAAAGATCTTTGAAGGAACCTTGTTGGCCTTTGAAGAGGACGAGTTGACCATGGAATATATGGACAAGACGCGTAAGAAAACTGTCCAAATTCCATACAGTTTAGTATCAAAAGCACGTTTAGCAGTTAAATTATAGAAAAAGAAAGGATAGCTTTTGAGGATTCAAAAGTGAAGAAAACATGAGTAAAGAAATGCTAGAGGCCTTCCGCATTTTGGAAGAAGACAAGGGAATCAAAAAAGAAGACATCATCGACGCAGTAGTAGAGTCGCTTCGTTCCGCTTATCGCAGACGCTATGGTCAATCAGACAGCGTAGCCATTGACTTTAACGAAAAAACAGGTGACTTTACCGTTTATACTGTCCGTGAAGTTGTTGATGAAGTATTTGATAGCCGTTTGGAAATCAGCTTGAAAGATGCTCTTGCCATTAATTCAGCCTATGAACTTGGTGACAAAATCAAGTTTGAAGAAGCACCTGCCGAGTTTGGTCGTGTAGCAGCCCAATCTGCCAAACAAACCATCATGGAAAAAATGCGCAAGCAAACACGTGCCATCACTTACAATACTTACAAAGAACATGAGCAAGAAATCATGTCTGGTACAGTAGAACGCTTTGACAACCGCTTTATCTATGTCAACCTCGGTAGCATCGAAGCCCAATTGTCAAAACAAGACCAAATTCCTGGAGAAGTCTTTGCTTCACATGATCGTATCGAAGTGTATGTCTACAAGGTTGAAGACAACCCTCGCGGTGTCAACGTCTTTGTTAGTCGTAGTCATCCAGAAATGATTAAACGTTTGATGGAGCAAGAAATTCCAGAAGTTTATGATGGAACTGTTGAAATCATGAGCGTAGCTCGTGAAGCTGGTGACCGTACTAAGGTTGCAGTTCGTAGCCATAATCCAAACGTGGACGCTATTGGTACAATCGTTGGACGTGGTGGAGCTAACATCAAGAAAATCACTAGCAAATTCCACCCAGCTCGCTATGATGCCAAGAGCGACCGTATGGTGCCAATCGAAGAAAATATCGACGTTATCGAGTGGGTAGCAGATCCAGCTGAATTTATCTACAATGCCATCGCTCCTGCTGAGGTTGACCAAGTTATCTTTGATGAAAACGACAGCAAACGTGCCTTGGTGGTTGTTCCAGATAACAAGCTTTCTCTTGCTATCGGTCGTCGTGGACAAAACGTTCGCTTGGCAGCTCACTTGACTGGTTACCGTATCGATATCAAGTCTGCTAGCGAATTTGAAGCCATGGAAGAAGCTGGTTCGGTAGATTTGGAAGCAGAAAACGATACTGTAGAAGAATAAAAGCTGCTAGAGGAGGGAAAGATGAAAACGAGAAAAATCCCTTTGCGCAAGTCTGTTGTGTCTAACGAAGTGATTGATAAGCGTGATTTGCTCCGCATTGTCAAGAACAAGGAAGGACAAGTCTTTATCGATCCGACAGGAAAGGCCAATGGCCGTGGCGCTTATATCAAGCTAGACAATGCAGAAGCCTTAGAGGCTAAAAAGAAGAAGGTCTTTAACCGTAGCTTTGACATGGAAGTGGAAGAAAGCTTTTATGACGAGTTGATCGCTTATGTGGATCACAAAGTAAAAAGAAGAGAGTTAGGACTTGAATAAGCAAAAGATAAGCAATCTCTTGGGACTTGCTCAGCGAGCAGGGCGGATTATATCGGGTGAAGAATTAGTGGTCAAGGCCATTCAAGACGGCAAGGCTAAGATGGTCTTTCTAGCCCATGATGCTGGACCCAATCTGACCAAGAAGATTCAAGATAAAAGTCATTATTATCAAGTAGAAATTGTAACCGTGTTTTCAACACTGGAATTAAGCATAGCAGTCGGGAAATCGAGAAAGGTTTTGGCTGTAACAGATGCTGGATTTACAAAGAAAATGAGGTCTCTTATGGAATAGAAGAGGAGGACATGATTTGTCTAAGAAAAGATTGTACGAAATCGCAAAAGAACTTGGAAAAGAAAGTAAAGAAGTTGTAGCGCGTGCAAAAGAGTTGGGCTTGGATGTGAAAAGCCACTCATCAAGTGTGGAAGAAGCTGTCGCTGCAAAAATCGCTGCCAGCTTTAAGCCTGCAGCTGCTCCGAAAGCAGAAGTAAAACCTGCAACACCAAAAGTAAGTGCAGAAAAGAAAGCCGAAAAATCTGAGCCAGCTAAACCAGCTGTAGCTAAGGAAGAGGCAAAACCAGCTGAGCCAGTCGTTCCGAAGGCAGAAAAAGTGGCAGCTAAACCGCAAAGCCGTAATTTTAAGGCTGAGCGTGAAGCTCGTGCCAAAGAACAGGCAGAACGACGCAAGCAAAATAAGGGCAATAACCGTGACCAGCAACAAAATGGGAACCGTCAGAAAAACGACGGCCGCAATGGTGGAAAACAAGGTCAAGGCAATCGCGACAATCGTCGCTTTAATGACCAAGCTAAGAAACAGCAAGGTCAGCAAAATCGTGGAAATGAGCGCCGTCAACAAGAGGACAAACGTCCACATCAAGCGGCTCCACGTATTGACTTTAAAGCCCGTGCAGCAGCCCTAAAAGCAGAGCAAAATGCAGAGTACGCACGTTCAAGTGAGGAACGTTTCAAGCAGACTCAGGCTGCCAAAGAAGCCTTGGCCCAAGCAAACAAACGCAAGGAGCCAGAGGAAATCTTTGAAGAAGTGGCTAAGTTAGCTGAACAAGCGCAACAAGAACAGCAAGTTCAAGCAGTGGTTGAACTTGCTCCTGTAGCTAAAGAAGCGCCAGTGGATACACGTCGTAAAAAACAAGCTCGACCAGACAAAGAACGTGACGATTATGATCACGAAGAAGATGGTCCTAGAAAACAACAAAAGAATCGAAGTAGTCAAAATCAAGTGAGAAATCAAAAGAATAGTAACTGGAATAACAACAAAAAGAACAAAAAAGGCAATAACAAGAACAACCGTAATCAGACTCCAAAACCTGTTACGGAGCGTAAATTCCATGAATTGCCAACAGAATTTGAATACACAGATGGTATGACCGTTGCGGAAATCGCAAAACGTATCAAACGTGAACCAGCTGAAATCGTTAAGAAACTCTTTATGATGGGTGTCATGGCCACACAAAACCAATCCTTGGATGGGGAAACAATTGAACTCCTCATGGTGGATTATGGTATCGAAGCCAAACAAAAAGTTGAAGTGGATAATGCCGACATCGAACGTTTCTTTGTCGAAGATGGTTATCTCAATGAAGATGAATTAGTAGAGCGTCCACCAGTTGTAACTATCATGGGACACGTCGACCACGGTAAAACAACACTCCTAGATACCCTTCGTAACTCTCGTGTTGCGACAGGTGAAGCAGGTGGTATCACTCAGCATATCGGTGCCTACCAAATCGTGGAAAATGGCAAGAAGATTACCTTCCTTGACACACCGGGACACGCGGCCTTTACATCTATGCGTGCGCGTGGTGCTTCTGTTACCGATATTACGATCTTGGTCGTAGCGGCAGATGACGGGGTTATGCCTCAGACTATCGAAGCCATTAACCACTCAAAAGCGGCTAACGTTCCAATCATCGTAGCCATTAACAAGATTGATAAACCAGGTGCTAACCCAGAACGCGTTATCGGTGAATTGGCAGAGCATGGTGTTATGTCAACTGCTTGGGGTGGAGATTCTGAATTTGTTGAAATCTCAGCTAAATTCAACCAAAACATCGAAGAATTGTTGGAAACAGTCCTTCTTGTGGCTGAAATCCAAGAACTTAAGGCAGACCCAACAGTGCGTGCTATCGGTACAGTTATCGAAGCGCGCTTGGATAAAGGAAAAGGTGCGGTAGCAACCCTTCTTGTGCAACAAGGTACCTTGAATGTTCAAGACCCAATCGTTGTCGGAAATACCTTCGGTCGTGTCCGTGCTATGACCAACGACCTTGGTCGTCGTGTTAAGGTTGCAGGGCCATCAACACCAGTTTCAATCACAGGTTTGAACGAAGCACCGATGGCGGGTGACCACTTTGCTGTTTACGAGGATGAAAAATCTGCGCGTGCAGCCGGTGAAGAACGTGCCAAACGTGCCCTTATGAAACAACGTCAAGCTACCCAACGTGTCAGCCTTGAAAACCTCTTTGATACCCTTAAAGCTGGTGAACTCAAATCAGTTAATGTTATCATCAAGGCCGATGTACAGGGTTCTGTTGAAGCCCTTTCTGCATCACTTCAAAAGATAGACGTGGAAGGTGTCAAAGTTACCATCGTTCACTCAGCGGTCGGTGCTATCAATGAATCTGACGTGACCCTTGCCGAAGCTTCAAATGCCTTTATCGTTGGTTTCAACGTACGCCCTACACCACAAGCTCGTCAACAAGCCGAAGCTGACGATGTGGAAATCCGTCTCCACAGCATTATCTACAAGGTTATCGAAGAGATGGAAGAAGCCATGAAGGGGATGCTTGATCCAGAATTTGAAGAAAAAGTTATCGGTGAAGCAGTTATTCGTGAAACCTTCAAGGTGTCTAAAGTGGGAACTATCGGTGGATTCATGGTTATCAATGGTAAGGTTACCCGTGACTCAAAAGTCCGTGTTATCCGTGACGGTGTTGTTATCTATGATGGCGAACTCGCAAGCTTGAAACACTATAAAGACGACGTCAAAGAAGTTACAAACGGTCGTGAAGGTGGATTGATGATCGACGGCTACAATGATATCAAGACTGATGATGTGATTGAGGCCTACGTCATGGAAGAAATTAAAAGATAAGATTTTTGCTCCTTTCTTAGGTGGTGAGGGACGCAAGCAAACCGATGGTTTCATTGCTTATTTTTGAACCTAGGGTCTCAAAAATCCCCTGTGATGGGACTGATAAATCAGTTCCATCACTTTCACCACGGCGAAAGAAGCAGATGATTTCAAATTGAACTTCGTTTCAATTTGAACTGAAAATCAATAAGTTTAAAAATAGCTAGGTCTGCTGGCCTAGCTTTTGGTTCAAAGTAGAGAAAGGAATATCATGGCAAATCATTTCCGTACGGATCGTGTGGGCATGGAAATCAAGCGTGAAGTCAATGAGATTTTGCAAAAGAAAGTCCGTGATCCGCGTGTCCAAGGTGTGACCATCACAGATGTTCAGATGCTGGGTGACTTGTCTGTTGCCAAGGTTTACTACACCATTTTGAGTAACCTTGCTTCAGATAATCAAAAAGCCCAAATCGGGCTTGAAAAAGCAACTGGTACCATCAAACGTGAACTTGGTCGCAATTTGAAATTGTACAAAATCCCAGATTTGACTTTCGTCAAAGACGAGTCCATCGAGTATGGAAACAAGATTGACGAGATGCTACGCAATCTGGATAAGAACTAAAAAGGAGGGGGAACCCTCTTTTTTGGTGGGTAAAATAGGTGGAATTTGAAATGGAAAAAATATTCTTTTAAAAAAGTGATTCTGTATTTTTAAAGGTTAGCTAAATAGAAAATGCTTTTTTTTTTAGTAAATATGATATAATGATTTCATAAATAAAAGGAGATTTTATCAATGAATAATGTAAAAAAAGTTTGTCGTTTAGCTTTGCTATGTCTTTCCGTCTCTACTCTAGTTGCTTGTAGTTCTCTTTCTGAAAAAACAAGTAGCTCTTCTAGTGAGAATCAAACAGAAGCTTCATCTAGTAGTTCTGAGAAGAAAGGGTTGTTTGCTAAAGCAAAAGAAAAACTCAGTTCAAGCGATTTTAACCCACAAGATGTTAGCGATACGACAATTGAGTCTATAAAAACCTATGAAGATTACTTGATTATGAATGAGAAAATAATCGATAATTACTATACAGAAGCAGACGAAGCCTTTAAAGGGACTGTTTTAGAAGATAGTGCTGCTATCCAAGAACTGAAAGATAGCACTAAAAAAGAGATGGAAGATCTGAAAAAACAATATGGTCCACTCAAGAAAGCACCGATTCAAGGAAAAGAAGAAGTGATTAAGACTCTAAAAGATTATCGTGATAATCTACATGAACAAGTGGAGCAGTGGAAAGCTAGTCTTTAATAGGAAGAGTGGAGTTCAATATGGATTATCAATTATTGCCACATGAATACATGGTTATGAATAGTGACCATGTGAGTTTTGGGAAAAATGGTTTGGCTACAGATGAATTAATTTTAACGAATCTACACTTAATACATATCAAAAAAAGTTTTTGGGGAGGAAAAAAGATCAAGTTACCATACCCATTAACCAGATTAAAATTTTTGAAGGGAAGCCTCAAGTTTCAGTAACCAAAACCAATGGTGTGAAACGGCTGGAAATTTATTATAATGGCGGACAAGCTATCTTTGCATTTAATAATACTAAGGATACTGACAAGTGGGCTAGGAACATTATTAAATTGATTTCAGGTGATACAAGTAATTTTGAAACCTTGGGAGATAGTAGCTTGTTTGGAGCAGATGTTTTGGCAGAAACATTTAAGGATACATTTGACACTTTTAAAGCAGGGCTTGGGATTAAGGATGCAGAGCCAGAAAAGATTTCAACCAAGTGTAGCTTTTGTGGAGCACCTTTGTCAGGTCAAGTGAAGCAAACAGTAAGATGTGCCTATTGTGATATGGAGCAGAGTTTATAAGGGGGCAATTAAATGGGGTTGATAAAAGCAATCACAGATTCTATCGGTGGGACATTTGCAGATCAGTGGAAAGAAATTATCACAGTTCAAGCTTTTGATGAACATACAGCTGTAAGTCCCGGTATTGTTCAAGAAAGTAATAATGGTAGGGGTGTCAATACGAAGGGATCTGTAGGTGTTATTTCCAACGGATCCAAGATTTTTATTCCAGAAAATACTGCTGCCTTTATCTTTAGTCAGTCTGGTATCGAGGAAATTATTACAGAACCAGGTGGATATGAATACCAAAATGGTGAGAGCAGTGTTTTTAACGGTGATGGATTGAAAAAGTCACTGTTTGACAATGTTGTTAATCGTGTTGGATTCGGTGGTCAAAGTGATCAGCAAAAACAGATTTGCTTTATTAATTTGAGAGAACTTCGTGATATTAAATTTGGGACTCGTGGTCCAGTCATGTATAATGATTTGTTTTATGGGACAGATTTAGAAGTACGTGCTTTTGGAACATTTTCTATCCAAATTACAGATGCTAAGCAATTTATCAGAAACTTTCTTCCTGCCAACGTGACTTATTATACCTTTGATAGCGCTCAAGCTAGATCACAAATAGTGACAGAATTTCTCCAATCTTTTATTGTTGCACTTAATTCTTTGTCAACAACTTATCGTATTTCACAATTACCCTCACAAGCTGCAGTTCTTGCGGAACAAGTATCAAATGATGGACAGTATGCAGGGACTTGGAAAGAACGTTTTGGATTTGAGATTGTAAAAGTTGCCATTGCTAATATTGAGTTTTCACCAGAATCTAAGGAATTGGTTAAACAATTTTCATCAAATAAGATGAATTTAAAAGCTTATGATGATGTATCGCAGAAATCTTCTAATATTGCAGCACAACAAAAAATTGCATCAGGAGTGGAGCAACATGGTCTAGGTGATGGTGCAGGGATGATTTTTGGTATGAATATGGCACAAGGTTTAGATGAAAAAGCCATGAAACCAAGTTTATCATTAGATGAACAAATCGAAGCCCTTACAAAACTAAAATCTCTTTTAGATGCAGGGATACTATCTCAGGAAGAGTTTGATCGAAAGAAAAAAGAAATTATGGATTTATAATGATAGGAACTAAGCATCGTTATGAATAAAAAAGTGATATCTCTCAGATTTGATCTTCGTCAAAGATGAATCCATCGAGTATGGAAACAAGATTGACGAGATGCTACGCAATTTTGATAAGAACTAAAGAAGAGGGACAACCCTCTTTTTTAGTTGTCAGAGTAAGATAATTGGTATTTGACGATGTATTTATCTTATAAAAATCGGTTTAAAAATTTGTAAATCTCAAATAGTATGATATGATAAAACTTGATATGAATGAAAAATGGAGATACATATGGCTAAAAAAGATATAGCAATGCAAGTGCTACAACAAGTGGTGAAATTGCCTGTAGTCAAAGTTGACCGTGAGAAATTTTTAGTTGAAAAGTTTTCCAAAGAATTAGGGCACAAGAACCTTAATAAGTTAATAGAACAAGGTCCGGCTACTATGTTACCTAAAGCAACCTTGGACCGAGTAGCTAAGGCTTGTATTAATGAAAATGTATTACTCGCGAGTGGGGCTTCTATTTTGGCAGGTTTACCTGGTGGGATTGCCATGGCTATTACTATTCCCACTGATGTTGCTCAATTTTACGGTTTTTCTCTGAAATTAGCTCAAGAAATAGGTTATATATACGGCTTTGATGATCTTTGGTCCTCACGAGAGGAATTGAGTGAAGAAGCCCAAAAAACACTTTTACTGTATCTTGGTGTGATGTTAGGGGTTGATGGTGCAGGTGCTCTACTTCGCTTTAGTGGTGTTATAGTAACTAAAAAAATGATAAATGTAGTGAACAAAAAAGCATTTACAAAGACGATTTGGTATCCTGTTTTGGAAAAAGTCTTGAAAGTTTTCGGTGTTAACTTGACAAAAGGAGGATTGACAAAAGGATTGGGAATCGTAGTTCCAATTCTAGGTGGTTTGATTTCTGGAGGATTAACCTTTGCAACTATGAAAACAATGGGTGAAAGGCTACAAAAAGAGTTGTCCAAACTAGTAAACTATAGTGAAGTTCAATATCAAGAAGATGTTGAAACAATCCGAAAAGAGGTTGAAATAATCGAGGGTGAGTGAGATGAACCCTATCAAAGCTTTTGCTAAAATCTATGGTAATTACTTTTTGACCATGCAAGGTGTAAAAGTAATGAAAACGAAAAGAAAGATGACCATGCCGTTGTCGGTCTGGGAAAACTCTTTATTGCAGATAAGCTAATGGATACGGCTCGGTGGCTCATTAAGCCAGAGGATAAGGAATAACTTGAAAATGAAAGAAACTAGCAGGAACTCCACTGCTGGTTTTTTAATCTCTTTCCATATGGTATAATATAAGCAGAAAAATCATTTTAGAACATACAATGGAGGTCGTCATGGACAATATCATCGATGTGTCAATTCCTGTTGCAGAAGTGGTGGACAAGCATCCAGAAGTCTTGGAAATTCTAGTTGAGCTCGGTTTTAAACCGCTTGCTAATCCCTTGATGCGCAACACAGTCGGTCGCAAAGTATCACTCAAACAGGGTTCTAAGCTTGAAGGAACTCCTATGGACAAGATTGTTCGCACTCTGGAAGCGAATGGCTACGAAGTGATTGGGTTAGACTAATGGCAGATGAACGGATTCATGTCCTACGGGATATTTTGTTAGAATTGCATAATGGCGCCTCTCCTGAATCAGTTCAGGAGCGCTTTGATGCGACTTTTACAGGTGTTTCAGCAATCGAGATTTCCCTTATGGAGCACGAGTTGATGAACTCAGACTCAGGTGTTACCTTTGAAGATGTCATGGAACTCTGTGATGTCCATGCCAATCTTTTTAAAAATGCTATTAAAGGTGTTGAAGTTTCAGATACCGAACACCCTGGCCACCCAGTTCGCGTTTTCAAGGATGAAAATCTGGCCCTCCGTGCTGCCTTGATTCGCATTCGTAGATTGTTAGATACCTATGAGTCTATGGAAGATGAAGAAATGCTGGCGGAGATGCGAAAGGGCTTGGTTCGTCAGATGGGACTTGTAGGTCAATTTGATATTCATTACCAACGTAAAGAAGAACTTTTCTTTCCTATCATGGAGCGCTATGGACACGATTCACCTCCAAAAGTTATGTGGGGAGTGGATGACCAGATTAGGGAGCTCTTTCAGACAGCCGTAGCGACAGCTAAGTCATTGCCAGAAGTGTCGATTAGCAGTGTAAAAGAAGATTTTGAAGCCTTTGCGACAGAGTTTGAAAGTATGGTTTTCAAGGAAGAGTCCATCCTTCTCATGATTCTCCTTGAGTCCTTTACTCAGGATGACTGGCTTCAGATTGCGGAGGAGAGTGACGCCTATGGTTATGCCATCATCCGTCCGTCTGAGAAATGGGTGCCAGAACGTCAGAGCTTTGTTGAGGAAAAGAGTGCAGAGGAGCCTGTACAGTTAGATACGGCAGAGGGTCAAGTTCAACAAGTTATCGATACGCCAGAAGGACAGTTTACCATTACCTTTACTCCTAAGGAAAAGGAAGCAGTGCTGGACCGCCATAGTCAACAGGCTTTTGGCAATGGCTATCTCTCAGTCGAGCAGGCCAATCTCATCCTCAATCATCTCCCCATGGAAATTACCTTTGTCAATAAAGATGATATTTTCCAGTATTACAATGACAATACGCCAGCTGATGAGATGATTTTCAAACGGACATCGTCCCAAGTCGGGCGTAATGTTGAACTTTGCCATCCGCCTAAGTATTTGGACAAGGTAAAGACCATCATGAAGGGGCTTCGTGAGGGAAGTAAAGACAAGTATGAAATGTGGTTCAAGTCTGAGTCGAGAGGTAAGTTTGTCCACATCACCTACGCAGCAGTGCACGATGAAGAGGGAGAATTCCAAGGAGTGCTGGAGTATGTTCAGGATATTCAGCCCTACCGTGAGATTGATACGGACTATTTCCGTGGATTAGAATAAGGAGAAAAAATGAGTTACGAACAAGAATTTATGAAGGAATTTGAAGCCTGGGTCAATACCCAGATTATGATCAATGACATGGCGCACAAGGAAAGCCAAAAAGTCTACGAAGAAGACCAAGACGAGCGTGCCAAAGATGCCATGATTCGCTACGAAAGTCGCTTGGATGCTTATCAGTTCTTGCTTGGTAAGTTTGAAAACTTCAAAGCAGGCAAGGGATTCCATGATTTGCCAGAAGGCTTGTTTGGTGAGCGAAATTATTAAACAAGATAGGTTCTTGATTTTTTACTAAAATCTTGATAGAATATTTATATTAAATCCTTGTCAGAGCAGGGGTTTTTTATTGAAAGGATTTTATCATGTCAAAGAAACTCAATCGTAAAAAACAATTACGAAATAGCCTCCGTCGTGCAGGTGCTTTTTCAAGTACTGTGACTAAGGTTGTAGAAGAGACAAAAAAAGTCGTAAAACGTGCAGAACAGTCAGCAAGCCAAGCTGGTAAGGCTGTTTCTAAAAAGGTTGAACAAGCAGTAGAAGCTACCAAAGAGCAAGCTCAAAAAGTAGCCAATTCTGTAGAAGATTTTGCAGCAAACTTGGGTGGACTTCCACTTGACCGTGCCAAAACTTTCTATGATGAAGGCATTAAGTCTGCGTCAGATTTCAAAAACTGGACTGAAAAAGAACTCCTTGCCTTGAAAGGAATCGGACCAGCTACTATTAAGAAATTGAAAGAAAATGGCATCAAGTTCAAGTAATCTGTCTTGTGCCTTGCATTTCCGAAAAAATCTTGCTACAATAGAGCCATTAGAGGTGTTTTGAATCCCACATTTTACAGAAAGTGGCGGTGCTGAGAAGTCCACAAATGTGTCAAAACTGGTTGCTGATGGATGAAAAATGAAATATTACTGTCTTTTTATTTTAAAGACAAGAGTTGCGGGCGCTGCCCGAAATTGGGTGGTACCGCGGATAAACACATTCGTCCCTGTCATGTAGATGGCAGGGGCGATTTTTTGTAGAAAGCGAGGATGAAGGATGTCAAGAGCTGAATTACCAGAACGATTAGAAACTGAACGACTCGTCCTACGAGTTCGTACAGTGGCAGATGCTGAGGATATCCATACCTACGCTAGTCTCCCAGAGGTCGCCTATCCAGCAGGCTTTCCTCCAGTCAAGACCTTGGAAGATGAGGTTTACTATCTAGAGCATATCCTTCCCGAACGCAATCAAAAGGAAAATCTCCCAGCTGGCTATGGGCTTGTCGTCAAAGGAACAGATAAAGTCATTGGTTCGGTTGACTTCAACCACCGCTATGCGGATGATGTGCTAGAGCTTGGCTATACCTTGCATCCAGACTATTGGGGTCGAGGCTATGTACCAGAAGCAGCGCTTGCCTTGATTGACTTAGCCTTTAAAGATTTGGATCTTCACAAGATTGAACTCTCTTGCTTTGGTTACAATACCCAAAGTCAACGAGTCGCAGAGAAACTTGGCTTTACTCTCGAAGCTCGCATAAGAGACCGAAAAGATGCTCAAGGCAACCGCTGTGACAGTCTGATATATGGTTTGCTGAGGAGTGAGTGGGAGGTGATTTGATGCATCTTTTCATCATTGGTGCTCCGGCCTCAGGAAAAATGACGATTGGTCAAGAACTATCTCGACTGACGGATTCTACCCTCTTTTATAACCATCAAGCCATCGATTTTGCACTAGAAATCTATCAGGATTATACCGAGGAGATGTGGGAATTTGTTCGTGGAATTACCTTTTCTTTCCTTGGAGCAAGTGCAAGAAATCAGCGATCAGTAATTTTAACTGACGTAATTGATTTTTCAAATCAGTACCAGCTGATGTATTTAAAGCAAATTCAGGATTTATTGGATAACTTTCATCAAGAGATTCTGTTTGTTGAGTTGGAAACAAGTATTGAAGAGCGTTTACGTCGAAATCGAACGGGGAACCGGTTGAAGCACAAGCCCTTGAAACGGCATATTGAGATATCTGAAAGAGAAATTTTAGAGACCGCTGAAACACTTCAATTAAATTCCCAACATCAACCGAATGAGTTACACCACTACTTTAAAATAAATAATACGAGTTTGACTGCAAAAGAAGCTGCTAAGCAAATTCAAAATAAAATGAACAAAATAGAGAGAGGACAAACGCATGTCTAAAGAACTTTCACCTAAATACAATCCAGCCGAGGTTGAGGCTGGTCGTTACCAAAAATGGCTTGATGCTGATGTTTTCAAGCCTTCAGGCGATCAAAAGGCTAAGCCTTATTCTATCGTGATTCCACCACCAAATGTAACTGGTAAGCTTCACCTTGGTCACGCTTGGGATACGACTTTGCAGGATATCATTATCCGTCAAAAACGTATGCAAGGTTTTGATACCCTTTGGCTTCCAGGGATGGACCACGCGGGGATTGCGACTCAGGCTAAAGTTGAGGAGCGCTTACGTGGTGAGGGTATTACGCGTTATGACCTAGGTCGTGAAAAATTCCTCGATAAGGTTTGGGAATGGAAAGACGAATATGCTACTACTATCAAGGAACAATGGGGCAAGATGGGGCTCTCTGTAGATTACTCTCGTGAGCGTTTCACTCTTGACGAAGGTTTGTCCAAAGCTGTTCGTAAGGTCTTTGTGGACCTTTACAAGAAAGGTTGGATCTACCGTGGTGAGTTTATCATCAACTGGGACCCAGCAGCTCGCACAGCCCTTTCTGATATCGAGGTTATCCATAAGGATGTCGAAGGTGCCTTCTACCACATGAACTACATGCTGGAAGATGGCTCACGCGCCCTTGAAGTTGCGACAACTCGTCCAGAGACCATGTTTGGGGATGTTGCGGTTGCGGTCAATCCAGAAGACCCACGCTACAAGGATTTGATTGGTAAAAATGTCATCCTTCCAATCGCTAATAAACTGATTCCAATCGTTGGTGATGAGCACGCAGATCCTGAATTTGGTACCGGTGTCGTGAAAATCACACCTGCCCACGATCCCAATGACTTCTTAGTTGGTCAACGTCACAACTTGCCACAAGTCAACGTCATGAACGACGACGGAACCATGAACGAACTGGCCTTCGAATTTGCAGGCATGGATCGTTTTGAAGCTCGTAAGGCAGTCGTTGCTAAGCTGGAAGAAATCGGTGCCCTTGTTAAAATCGAAAAACGTGTCCACAGTGTTGGTCACTCAGAGCGTACAGGTGTAGTGGTTGAGCCACGCTTGTCTACTCAATGGTTCGTCAAGATGGACCAATTGGCCAAAAATGCCATTGCCAACCAAGACACAGAGAACAAGGTAGAATTTTACCCTCCGCGTTTCAACGATACCTTCCTTCAATGGATGGAAAATGTTCACGACTGGGTTATCTCTCGTCAGCTCTGGTGGGGTCACCAAATCCCTGCTTGGTACAATGCTGAGGGTGAAATGTACGTCGGTGAAGAAGCGCCAGAAGGTGACGGATGGACTCAGGACGAAGATGTCTTGGATACTTGGTTCAGTTCAGCCCTTTGGCCATTCTCAACCATGGGCTGGCCTGATGTCGACTCAGAAGACTTCAAACGTTACTTCCCAACTTCAACCTTGGTTACAGGTTACGACATCATCTTCTTCTGGGTGTCTCGTATGATCTTCCAATCCTTGGAATTCACTGGTCGTCAGCCATTCCAAAACGTTCTGATCCACGGTCTTATCCGTGACGAGCAAGGACGCAAGATGTCTAAATCTCTTGGTAATGGGATTGATCCTATGGATGTCATCGAGAAATACGGTGCGGATGCCCTTCGTTGGTTCCTTTCAAATGGTTCTGCACCAGGTCAAGACGTGCGCTTCTCTTACGAGAAAATGGATGCTTCATGGAACTTCATTAACAAGATTTGGAACATCTCTCGCTACATCCTCATGAACAATGAAGGCTTGACTCTTGAGCAAGCAACTGCCAATGTGGAAAAAGTTGTCAATAAGGAAGCTGGAAATGTCACTGACCGCTGGATTCTCCACAACCTCAATGAAACCATCGGAAAAGCTACTGCTAACTTTGATAAGTTTGAGTTTGGTGTCGCTGGACACATCCTCTACAACTTCATCTGGGATGAGTTTGCGGACTGGTACGTTGAATTGACCAAGGAAGTCCTTTATAGCGACAATGAAGAAGAGAAAGTCATCACACGTTCTGTTCTCCTTTACACTTTGGACAAGATCCTTCGTCTCCTTCACCCAATCATGCCATTCGTGACAGAGGAAATCTTTGGACAAATCTCAGAAGGTTCTATCGTTACAGCAGAATACCCAACTGTCAACCCAGCCTTTGAAGACCTTGCTGCCCACACTGGTGTGGAAAGTCTTAAAGACTTGATTCGTGCAGTTCGTAATGCGCGTGCTGAAGTAAACGTTGCACCAAGCAAGCCAATCACAATCCTTGTTAAGACAAGCGATAGTGACTTGGAAGCTTTCTTTAACAGCAATGTCAACTACATCAAACGCTTCACAAATCCAGAACACTTGGAAATCGCATCAACCATCCCTGCACCTGAACTCGCAATGTCAAGCGTCATCACAGGAGCAGAAATCTACTTGCCACTCGCTGACCTCCTCAATGTCGAAGAAGAACTCGCTCGACTCGACAAGGAACTGGCTAAATGGCAAAAAGAACTGGACATGGTCGGCAAGAAACTCTCTAACGAACGTTTCGTAGCCAATGCCAAACCAGAAGTTGTCCAAAAAGAACGCGACAAACAAGCCGACTACCAAGCGAAATACGACGCGACCGTCGCACGCATTGATGAGATGAAGAAGTTGGTAAGTAGTGTGGGAGTTATTTGATTTCTATAACTAAACAAAAGAAGTGGAGTGGATATATGGATTCGATTAGACTTAAGAATTTAAGAAGCCTTGTAGATACTGGGGATTTGGAAATTAAACCATTAAATATTATTTTGGGCTCTAATAGCTCGGGTAAAAGTACTTTTCTACGCTTTTTTCCTTTATTAAAACAAACTATTAATAGAAAGATTCGAGGTGTTTTATTTTGGAGCGGTTATGATCAAAATGACGTAGATTTTGGTGATTTTGAAACTGCGCTCAATAATCAAGAGGGAAACGATAAAATGGAATTTTCATTTTCATTTAACATTACTAGAAATGAACTATCACGATTTTCTCGTTTTTATAAATTAAAGATACAAGATTATTGGTTAGAAATACCTAAATTCAGGAAGACAACTATTTCTATTTGTTTAGAAAAAAATAATGGTGATGGATTAGAGGCAATTTCAAGAGTAATTGTTCCTATATTTGGTGAAGATATAACGATCAATGTTTCAAATAAGAAAATTAATATCGGTGATAGAGAATATAGATTACTTGCTTCAGATAATGTATTTTTATATAGATTAGATAGTATTTTTCATCTTAATAATCTACTTGATTCAGAAGAGATTATTAAGAAAGAATTAAGAACAATAATTAAAGAAATAGACAGTGATGATTTACCGACATATATAGAATATAATGACATTCTTAAAAAAGATTTAGTAAAGTTATTTATAATAGACCATGAATTTAATGAAGAGTTTGAAATTACAAAAGTTAAGAAATTATCAAAAAACGAGTTATTAATTTATAAAGATATGCTAATGATTAAATTTTTAGAGATGATTTTAAAAATTTCTGATAACTATATCACGTCTTATTTTAATAATTCTATTTACATTGCTCCTCTTAGAGCTACTGCTGAAAGATATTATAGGTTAAGAAATTTATCAATTGAAGAAGTAGACTCTAGTGGTGGGAATCTTGTTGACTTTTTGTATAATCTTGATAATGAAATGTTTCAACAATTTCAAAAATGGACAAATGAATTTTTAGGCTTCCAAGTAGAAAAAGATGTAATAGGTTACGATGGTATTAATAAAGGATATGTGTCTATTTATATTAGAAAAAGTGGAGATCAAGACCGTTATAACCTGTCTGACACTGGATTTGGCTATAGTCAAATCCTTCCAATTGTAACTCAACTTTGGTTTATTGCTAATAATCCGAAGAAAGGAGTTTATTTGTCGAGATACCCTACTACAATTATTATTGAACAGCCAGAGCTTCATTTACATCCAAAACTACAAAGTAAGCTGATTTCAGCGATATGTAGTTTGGCTAATCGTAATTTCCGATTTATTATTGAAACTCACAGTGAAACAATTATTAACAAAATTGGAGACTTAATCTACAATAAAAAAATAGGAAACGAAGATGTAAACATACAAATTTTTTCAAAGAGGAATGGGAAAATGGAAACAATCGTTGAGTCCGCGTCATATGATAAGGAAGGGTTTCTTGAAAACTGGCCTATTGGATTCTTTGATGAGGGGAATTATCTCTAAAATGATATTTGAAATTCATAAAAGTTGTCTGCATTTATTAACAGAGGAAGACCCAGACGTATGTTCTATGCTAAATAGTTTAGCGACAAATAGGAGAAAAGGATTAAACGTAATTATTGCAGATCGTGATGTGCTAGATTACTTAAAAAACTGTACACTTCTTGAGGTTAATGCTCGTAGGTTATTTGGTGATCTGAGAAGAAAAATCCTTGAAACAAAAGAATTTAAAAAAGTTGTAAGTAGATACTATACAATTGTTGCTAATAATGGTATCGAATGTGATAATTCTCATATTATTACAGTATCAGATATTCTTAAAAAAGAGTTTTTATCGAAGACACAACTTATAGTTGAAGATTTAACCGATTTTAAATTTTATCACTATATTGGACTCTATTTTGCTTCTAAAAATAGAATAAATTGTCACCTTTCGTTTGATATGGCCCCCGGAGGTGGACGAAATTCTGCTGGTTTATTTGATGGGTTAATTAATCAAGAAAACAGATTATTACTTGGTATATTTGATGGCGACCAAAAATATCCCGGGGATAAAATAGGTGATACGTTAAAAGCTGTACTGGAGAAAATAGACTCAAAAGATAGAAAGTTTTTTGAATGTATTTCATTAGCTGAGCAGGGTGTCCACGAAGCTGAGAACTTAATTCCATTAAAACTCATTGAAGAAATATATGATAGTAGAGAAACTTATGCACAAAATACTATAAAGTTTTTAAGTAGATTGTATGAAGAAAGATTAGATTTGTATTTTTACTTTGATATGAAAGAGGGTATCTATCGAGGAAATAAAACATATAATGATAACTATTATGCTTGTTGGAAAGATTGTGTTGAATCATTTAAAGTAAGCGAAAATATAGAAAGCTTACATATTTCCAAGGTTATTATTAGTCAAGGTGGTTTATTGGAAAAAGTTATTGAATACCTTTCTAAGAAAAGTTTAGAGAGTGGTGAAGATTTAAGTTTTATATTTGAAAAATTTGTAATAAATACATTTATTGATTCAAAATGGACTGAGCTTGGAAAGGAAATTTTTACATGGGGTTGTGTTGGTAGAAGGATTCCATAATGTTGATTTTTATATAAACCGTCATAATATTTAGTTATTTATTTTAGAAAGCAGGTAACTACATGACAAATTCTGTAAGTTCGAACCGGCCTGAGAAGTACAACATTGCAGCCTTCTTCTCAGGTGTTGGGGGAATTGAGTTGGGATTTGAACAGACCAACGAGTTCAGAGTGGTGTATGCCAATGAGTTTGATAAGTATGCGCGTCAGACTTATCAGTTAAACCATCCAGATACCTATTTAGATGGTCGTGATATTCACGATGTTCAGCCAGAGGACATTCCAGCTGAGCGCGTGGATGTGATTATGGGAGGTTTCCCTTGTCAGGCCTTTAGTATTGCGGGTTATCGCAAGGGATTTGATGATGATCGTGGCGATCTTTTCTTCGAATTGCTTCGCATGATTGAGGGATGCAAACCTCGCGCTATTTTCATTGAAAATGTCAAGAACATGGTCGGTCATGATCACGGCAATACCTTCAAGGTTATTCGTGAAGCCTTGACCGAGAACAACTACTTTATCAAGTGGAAGGTTCTCAACGGAAAAGACTACGGAAATATTCCACAAAACCGTGAGCGTATCTACATTGTTGGCTTTAATACCAAGGAAGCTTATGACTTGTTTGAATTCCCAGAGGAAATCAAGCTCACGACTTCTCTTCAGGATGTGATTAACTTCGGCGATAAGCTAGAGGAGGTCTACTACTACCGTGAAGGCAAGCAAAATTTCTACGATCAGTTGAAATTTGAAGTCACCAGCCAAGATACGGTCTACCAGTGGCGCCGTCAGTATGTCCGTGAAAATAAAAACGGTGTTGTTCCAACCCTAACAGCAAATATGGGAACAGGTGGACACAATGTTCCATTGATTCTGACAGACAGTGGCGAGATTCGGAAGTTGACTCCCAAAGAAACCTTTAATGTTCAAGGCTATCCTAAATCCTTTAAAATTCCAGAAGGCGTTTCTAACGGTCAGCTCTACAAACAAGCTGGGAATAGCGTGGTCGTTCCTGTGATTAAACGCATCGCGGAAAATGTTGCTAAGGCCTTAAACGAAAGCCAAGGGCAATCTCAACTGGATCGCTCAGGAAAATTCGCTATTATCTACACCAAGATGAATGGACAATTTGAAGGGCAATCCTATGTCAAGGACTTTGTAGATAGCTATGATCAAGCTCTTGAAAAAATCAAATCTTATGATGATGGTTTAGCCCTTCTGTCTGGTGAAGATTACTTAAAATTGGTAAAAAAACGAGGAAATCTTGAATTTTACAGTATTAATTAACGAATATATAAGAGGATTAGTGAAAAACTAATCTTCTTTTGATATACTGAAAATAGAAAAGAGGGTGCTTATGTGGGAATATCTAAAGTCTGAACAAAAAGAAAAATACAAAACCTTAATTACCAACTTCGCTAGCTTGAGCCAAGCTTTCTCTCAAAAGGCTGAGTCCGAAGATGAGGGACAAACAGAGAATTATGTTGCTCCGATTGTTAATTCTAAATTTCAAGAAACAGTCTTCCAGAAGGCTTTTAATGCGATTGGAGAAGATATTGCCAATACCTCTTATGATGCCTCTGTCGTAGTGGATGAAAATCATAAATACCTAGTGGGTATCAAGTCTTTTGGGATTAATTCGGGAGACCAAAAAATCTCTCAGTTTAAGAAGGATTCTCAAGATTGGACGGACTTGTTGGGTGATATTAAATTCCATGCAGATATCTCAGCAGATAAAGAAACAGCAGACAAGAAAAATTATCAACGATATGAAGAGTTAGCACGAAAGATTGCGACTTTGAGAAATCAGAGAATCGAATCTTCTAAGGCACAAATCAAGGGATTTAGTTCTGACTCAGTCAATGTTGAAGCTGTTTATCACGTTTTGATGCCGACACCAAAGGGAGAAAATCCTAAGATTTTTGTTGGTGAGACTACTTATTTGCCAGTCGATATTGATAATCTGGTCATTGAAGGTTCAACCACCAAAAACAATCCAACTAATTTTCGATTTACGGATGGACAACATCATTACAAGTATACAGCAGCTGACAGCCAGCTCCACATGACTTTTAACAATAAAGACATTGTAGTAGATACTTGGGACGTTCACTACATCGAAGATCCTTTTTCTCTCTTTGAAAACCTTCATTTACTGACAGCTGAAAAGGATAAAACTGATATCTTAGAGACAGTGTCTTGGGCTATCACAGATAAACATGGAAATGTGGAAGAAAACTCAGGTTTCAATGCCTTTAACGGTGGTTCAAAATTAGCCAAAAAAGATCGCTTGCCACGGATTTTAAAGATTCAGGATAAATTTAAGGACTATCTGGCTCCAGAAGAACTAGCTTTTGTGACTTTCTCCTTAGAAGAAATTCTATTGAAAAAATGGATCAGTAAGGAAGAAAAAGCTCAGATGAAAGCTATTCGTGAGGACTTGATTCACTTTGTCCACAATACTGGTAATAAAAAACTCATCAAAGAGATTGAACAACTGGTTTATCGTCCAGTTAGTGAAGTCTACATTCCTCTGCCTGACTCTAAGAACTTCCATGATGAAAGGCAAGACTTCTTTGGTTCTGGATTTGGGGCTTTTGAACCTGGCACTAAAAAACTAGCTCTACCAAAAGAGGAAAGAACTTTTAAACTACGCTTTTTATCTTCTGGTGATGTAATTAACGCTTATATAAACCAAGAAGCAGGTAAGGCGATTCAGTCAATCGATAAGCAAGAAATCCTTGGAAATTGGATCTTACGAGGTGTTTTCCAGTTGAAAGAACGAGAAGTCTTGACAGGTCAACGACTCAATGAACTGGAAATCAACGGTATTCGTTTGACTAAGTTTAAAAATAGGGAAATCGGTATTGAATTTATCTGGATTGATACTGAAAATCCACCAAGCGATGCCATCGGCTGGGTAGCAAAGAAATAAAAAGTCCTGTCACTTTCTCCCCCTTAACCTTTGACTATTCTGCAAAATTATCGTAAAATAAAGAGTAAATGATAAAATGAGGTCAGAGTCTGTTTGCTCTGACGATAGTAGTATAAATGAGGAGAAACGCTTTGGAATTAGAAGTATTTGCTGGGCAAGAAAAAAGTGAACTATCTATGATTGAGGTAGCGCGTGCTATCTTGGAACTTCGTGGTCGCGATCATGAGATGCATTTTAGCGATCTTGTAAACGAAATTCAAAACTACCTTGGAACATCAAACAGCGATATCCGCGAAGCTTTGCCTTTGTTCTACACAGAGTTGAACTTTGACGGTAGCTTCATCTCACTTGGAGACAATAAATGGGGTCTTCGTTCATGGTATGGTGTGGACGAAATCGACGAAGAAATCATCGCTCTTGAGGAAAATGACGATGATGAAGTAGCACCAAAAGCTAAGAAGAAACGTGTCAATGCCTTCATGGATGGCGATTCAGATGCTATTGACTACAATGCGGATGATCCAGAAGACGAAGATGCATACGAAGCAGATCCAGCTCTTTCATACGATGATGAAAATCCAGATGATGAGAAAAATGAAGTGGAAGCTTACGATGCAGAAATCAACGAAATCGCCCCAGATGACTTGGGTGAAGACGTGGATCTCAACGAAGAAGACGATGAGTTTTCAGACGATGATTCTGAAAACGTCGAGGAATAAAAGTTAGCTATTGACAATTATCCTATTTTTAGGTATCATATTGTTCGGGCACCTCTTTTAGAGGTCGGGGCTCCCTAGTTCTTAGGGAGCTATTTTTGTTTTTTCAAGAAGTTATATTCTTGTATTTTATACTCAATGAAAATCAAAAAGCAAACTAGGAAGCTAGCCGCAGGCTGTACTTGAGTACGGCAAGGCGACGCTGACGCGGTTTGAAGAGATTTTTGAAGAGTATTAGTTGTGAATCTGGCGCAGTCGTCCCAGATTATCTTATTAGTAGGGTCTTGTTTCCTATGTCCCCTCGTAGTTAACAAGGCCTTGAGCATTTTAGAAAGAGGAATCTATGTCTACGAAATATATTTTTGTAACTGGCGGTGTGGTATCGTCTATTGGGAAAGGGATTGTGGCAGCAAGTCTAGGCCGTCTCTTGAAAAATCGTGGTCTCAAAGTAACGATTCAAAAGTTTGACCCTTATATCAATATCGATCCGGGAACCATGAGTCCTTACCAGCACGGAGAAGTCTTTGTGACAGATGATGGGGCTGAGACAGATTTGGACTTGGGTCACTATGAACGTTTCATCGATATCAATCTCAACAAATATTCCAACGTGACTACTGGTAAAATTTACAGTGAAGTTCTGCGTAAAGAACGCCGTGGAGAATACCTTGGGGCAACTGTTCAGGTTATTCCTCATATCACAGATGCTTTGAAAGAGAAAATCAAGCGTGCCGCTGTAACGACCGACTCTGATGTCATTATCACAGAAGTTGGTGGAACAGTAGGAGATATCGAGTCCTTACCATTCCTAGAGGCTCTTCGTCAGATGAAGGCAGATGTGGGTGCAGATAATGTTATGTACATCCATACAACTTTGCTTCCATACCTCAAGGCTGCTGGTGAAATGAAGACCAAACCAACTCAACACTCTGTAAAAGAATTGCGTGGACTGGGAATCCAACCAAATATGTTGGTTATTCGTACAGAAGAGCCAGCTGGTCAAGGAATTAAAAACAAACTAGCCCAGTTCTGTGATGTGGCACCAGAAGCCGTTATCGAATCGTTGGATGTTGAACACCTTTACCAAATTCCATTGAACTTGCAGGCGCAAGGTATGGACCAAATTGTCTGTGACCATTTGAAATTAGACGCACCAGTAGCGGATATGACAGAATGGTCAGCTATGGTGGACAAGGTCATGAACCTCAAGAAACAAGTTAAAATTTCCCTTGTCGGTAAGTATGTTGAGTTGCAAGATGCCTACATTTCTGTGGTTGAAGCCTTGAAACACTCTGGTTATGCCAACGACGCAGAAGTGAAAATCAATTGGATCAATGCCAATGATGTGACAGCAGAGAATGTGGAAGAGCTTTTGTCTGATGCGGACGGAATCATCGTACCAGGTGGTTTTGGTCAACGTGGTACTGAAGGCAAAATCCAAGCCATCCGCTATGCGCGTGAAAATGATGTTCCAATGTTGGGAGTCTGCTTGGGCATGCAGTTGACTTGTATCGAGTTTGCTCGTCATGTTTTGGGGCTTGAAGGTGCCAATTCTGCAGAGCTTGCACCAGAAACAAAATACCCTATCATTGATATCATGCGTGATCAGATTGATGTTGAGGATATGGGTGGAACCCTTCGTTTGGGACTTTATCCATCTAAGTTGAAACGTGGCTCTAAGGCTGCGGCTGCTTATCACAATCAAGAAGTGGTGCAACGCCGTCACCGTCACCGTTATGAGTTTAACAATGCCTTCCGTGAGCAGTTTGAGGCAGCAGGCTTTGTCTTCTCAGGAGTTTCTCCAGACAATCGCTTGGTCGAAATTGTGGAAATTCCTGAAAATAAATTTTTTGTAGCGTGTCAGTATCACCCTGAACTTTCAAGTCGTCCAAACCGTCCAGAAGAACTCTACACTGCCTTTGTCACTGCAGCAGTTGAGAACAGCAATTAGCAAAATCAGAACCTTTGAGAACAATCTCAGAGGTTTTTAACTTGCTTTTCTGCTGCTTCCTCATTTGTCCTAAAGCCTTTTTTGTGTTAAAATGAATGGTATGAAAGCTAAAAAAATGTGGATGGCAGGTCTGGCTCTGCTTGGTATTGGAAGCCTTGCCCTTGCTACGAAAAAAGTTGCAGATGACCGTAAGCTCATGAAGACTCAGGAAGAGTTGACAGAGATTGTGCGAGACCATTTTTCAGACATGGGGGAAATTGCGACCCTCTATGTTCAAGTTTATGAAAGTAGTCTGGAGAGCTTGGTCGGAGGGGTCATTTTTGAGGATGGCCGTCATTATACCTTTGTCTATGAAAATGAAGACCTGGTCTATGAGGAGGAAGTTTTATGATACAACCAGCAAGTTTAGAAGAATTGGCATCTTTAGTAGAAAAAGATGGTAAGAAGGTCTTCCTTTTTGTGGCGGACTGGTGTGGCGATTGTCGTTATATTTATCCTGCTTTACCAGAAATTGAGGAGACCAATCCAGAGTTCACCTTTATTCGAGTGGATCGAGATCAGTATATGGATCTAGCTAAACTCTGGGATGTTTACGGAATTCCTAGCCTTGTTGTTCTAGAAAAAGACAAGGAAATTGGTCGTTTTGTTAATCGCGACCGTAAAAGCAAGCAACAAATTAACGACTTTTTAGCAGGACTGAAATAGGAGAAAAAGGAAACAATGATTTTTACATATAACAAAGAACATGTCGGTGATGTCCTTATGGTCATCGTGAAAAATAGCGGAGATGCCAAACTAGATGTGGAGCGCAAAGGCAAGGTAGCTCGTGTTTTCCTCAAAGATAATGGGGAAACAGTGGCATGGAATATTTTCGAAGTTTCAAGTTTGTTTGAAATTGCAGAGCGCGGTCAAGTCTTTTTATCAGATGAACAAGTAGCTCGTTTGAACCAAGAGTTGCAGGCGGAAGGTTTTACAGAAGAAATTGTTAATGATAAGGAACCAAAGTTTGTTGTTGGTGAAATTATCGAGATGGTAGCTCACCCAGATAGTGACCACCTCAACATCTGCCAAGTTGCAGTCGCAAGTGACAAGACAGTGCAAATCGTTGCAGGGGCTCCTAATGCGCGTGTCGGGTTGAAAACCATTGTAGCTCTTCCCGGAGCAATGATGCCTAAAGGCAATCTTATTTTCCCAGGTGAGCTTCGTGGCGAAAAGAGTTTTGGCATGATGTGTAGCCCTCGTGAATTGCATTTGCCAAATGCTCCGCAAAAACGTGGTGTGATTGAATTGTCAGAAAATGAAATTGTTGGTACACCATTCGACCCAGCTAAACACTGGACTGCCTAGGAACTTGTCAGTATCTGATAGACCAGCTAGAAGGAAATAAGATGGCAAAAAATGTTGTGATTACAGGAGCGACATCAGGTATTGGTGAAGCAATTGCGCGTGCTTATCTGGAGCAGGGTGAGAATGTCGTTCTAACAGGACGACGGACAGATAGACTAGAAGCTCTTAAGTCGGAGTTTGCAGAAGTCTTTCCAAATCAAACAGTTTGGACCTTTCCACTAGATGTGACGGATATGACCATGGTCAAGACTGTCTGCTCCAATATTCTAGAAACGATAGGTCAGATTGACATCCTAGTCAATAACGCAGGCCTGGCTCTTGGCTTGGCTCCATATCAAGACTATGAAGAGTTGGATATGCTGACCATGTTGGATACCAATGTCAAGGGTTTGATGGCAGTTACTCGCTGTTTCTTGCCAGCAATGGTAAAAGCCAATCAAGGACATATCATCAATATGGGCTCAACCGCAGGAATTTATGCCTATGCAGGTGCAGCAGTTTATTCAGCCACCAAGGCTGCAGTTAAGACTTTTTCAGATGGTCTGCGAATTGATACCATCGCAAGTGATATCAAGGTGACGACCATTCAGCCTGGCATTGTCGAAACAGATTTCTCAACGATACGTTTTCATGGAGACAAAGAGCGAGCTGAGGCGGTCTATCAGGGAATCGAAGCCTTGCAAGCTCAGGATATTGCAGACACAGTGGTTTATGTGACCAGTCAACCTCGTCGTGTGCAGATTACAGATATGACCATTATGGCTAATCAACAGGCGACAGGTTTCATGGTTCATAAAAAGTAAAAAATTTTCTCGAAAAGTTACAAATTTCTGTAACTTTTTTTGATTTCCTGCGAATAGATAAGTAGGAGGAAAAAATATGTATAATAAAGTTATCTTGATTGGGCGTTTGACGTCTACACCAGAATTGCACAAAACCAGCAATGATAAGTCAGTAGCACGAGCAGCTATCGCTGTCAACCGTCGTTACAAAGACCAAAACGGTGAACGTGAAGCTGATTTTGTCAATATGGTTCTATGGGGCAGACTAGCAGAAAGCTTGGCAAGCTATGCAACTAAAGGTAGTCTCATTTCCGTTGATGGAGAATTACGTACCCGTCGTTTTGAGAAAAATGGTCAGATGAACTATGTGACCGAAGTACTTGTTACAGGATTCCAACTCTTGGAAAGTCGTGCTCAACGTGCCATGCGTGAAAATAATGCAGGTCAAGATTTGTCGGATTTGGTTTTGGAAGAGGAGGAATTGCCATTTTAAACATTAAAAAGTCTGAGTTGCTCTCAGGCTTTTTATCTTGAGAAAGTCAGACTTTTTCCTTGACTATTTCTGACCAAGTGATACAATAGAACTATGATTTAGCACTCAGATATAAAGAGTGCTAATAATATGTAGTTCATCATGGAGGAAAACAGATGTTGAAACCATTAGGAGACCGTGTGGTCTTGAAAATCGAAGAAAAAGAACAAACTGTTGGAGGCTTTGTCCTTGCAGGTTCAGCCCAAGAGAAAACAAAAACAGCCCAAGTTGTAGCTACTGGACAAGGTGTTCGTACCTTGAACGGTGACTTGGTGGCTCCAAGTGTCAAGGTTGGAGATCGTGTCTTAGTTGAAGCTCACGCAGGTCTTGATGTCAAAGATGGCGATGAAAAGTACATCATCGTAGGGGAAGCTAACATCTTGGCAATCATTGAAGAATAGAAGGAGAAAGTAAGTATGTCAAAAGAAATTAAATTTTCATCTGACGCTCGTTCAGCTATGGTCCGTGGTGTCGATATCCTTGCAGACACTGTTAAAGTAACCTTGGGACCAAAAGGCCGCAATGTTGTTCTTGAAAAATCATTCGGTTCACCACTCATCACCAATGACGGTGTAACTATTGCCAAAGAAATCGAATTGGAAGACCATTTTGAAAATATGGGTGCCAAATTGGTATCAGAAGTAGCTTCAAAAACCAATGATATTGCAGGTGATGGGACTACAACTGCAACTGTTTTGACCCAAGCAATTGTCCGTGAAGGAATCAAAAACGTCACAGCAGGTGCCAACCCAATCGGCATTCGTCGTGGGATTGAAACAGCAGTTGCTGCAGCAGTTGAAGCCTTGAAAAACAACGCCATCCCTGTTGCCAATAAAGAAGCTATCGCTCAGGTTGCTGCCGTATCTTCTCGTTCTGAAAAAGTCGGTGAATACATTTCTGAAGCCATGGAAAAAGTTGGTAAAGACGGAGTCATCACCATTGAAGAGTCACGTGGTATGGAAACAGAGCTTGAAGTCGTAGAAGGAATGCAGTTTGACCGTGGTTACCTTTCACAGTACATGGTGACAGATAGCGAAAAAATGGTGGCTGACCTTGAAAATCCATACATTTTGATTACTGATAAGAAGATTTCAAATATCCAAGAAATTTTGCCACTCCTAGAAAGTATTCTCCAAAGCAATCGTCCACTCTTGATTATTGCGGATGATGTTGATGGCGAAGCTCTTCCAACTCTTGTTTTGAACAAGATTCGTGGAACCTTCAACGTAGTAGCCGTTAAGGCACCTGGTTTTGGTGACCGTCGCAAAGCTATGCTCGAAGATATCGCCATCTTAACAGGCGGAACAGTTATCACAGAAGACCTAGGTCTTGAGTTGAAAGATGCGACAATTGAAGCTCTTGGTCAAGCAGCGAGAGTAACTGTGGACAAAGATAGCACGGTTATCGTAGAAGGTGCTGGAAATCCTGAAGCGATTTCTCACCGTGTTGCAGTTATCAAGTCTCAAATCGAAACCACAACTTCTGAATTTGACCGTGAAAAATTGCAAGAGCGATTGGCGAAATTGTCAGGTGGTGTAGCGGTTATTAAGGTCGGAGCCGCAACTGAAACTGAGTTGAAAGAAATGAAACTCCGCATTGAAGACGCCCTCAACGCTACTCGTGCAGCCGTGGAAGAAGGAATTGTTGCTGGTGGTGGAACAGCCCTTGTAAATGTTATCCCAGCTGTGGCTGATTTGAAATTGACAGGAGACGAAGCAACGGGTCGCAATATTGTTCTCCGTGCTTTGGAAGAACCTGTTCGTCAGATTGCCCACAATGCAGGATTTGAAGGATCTATCGTTATCGATCGTTTGAAAAATGCAGAGCTTGGTACAGGTTTCAACGCAGCAACTGGTGACTGGGTCAACATGATTGATCAAGGTATCATTGACCCAGTTAAAGTGAGTCGTTCAGCTCTACAAAATGCAGCATCTGTAGCTAGTTTGATTTTGACAACAGAAGCAGTCGTAGCCAATAAACCAGAACCAGTGGCCCCAGCTCCAGCAATGGATCCAAGTATGATGGGTGGCATGATGTAAGCTTTCTATAGAAAACAACTTATAAAAAACACAAAAGGAGGGAATGTCTATTCCTCCTTTTTATGATATTCACTTCTAAATAGATTTGAGCTCTCCTAACTTATATGATAAAATAAGATTAGAAAAAGGAGAAAAACATGATCGATGTAGAAGAAATTCTGAGCAAGATGAACCCCAATCAGAAGATTAATTATGACCGTGTCATGCAGAAGATGGTACAAGTATGGGAGAAAAATGAGCAACGGCCAACTATTCTCATGCATGTTTGCTGTGCCCCTTGCAGTACCTATACCCTCGAATATTTGACTAAGTATGCAGATGTGACCATCTATTTTGCCAATTCTAATATCCATCCCAAGGCAGAATACCATAAGCGTGCCTATGTGACTAAAAAGTTTGTCAGTGATTTCAATGAGCGGACAGGAAATACGGTCCAGTATCTAGAAGCTCCCTACGAACCAAATGAATATCGTAAGTTAGTCAGAGGACTGGAAGAAGAGCCAGAAGGTGGCGACCGTTGCAAGGTTTGCTTTGACTACCGCCTGGATAAGACAGCACAAGTGGCTATGGATTTGGGCTTTGACTACTTTGGCTCAGCCTTGACCATCAGTCCTCATAAGAACTCTCAAACCATTAACAGCATCGGAATCGATGTGCAAAAGATTTATACTACTCACTATCTTCCAAGTGATTTCAAGAAAAATCAAGGATACAAACGTTCAGTAGAGATGTGTGAAGAGTATGACATCTACCGTCAATGTTATTGTGGATGCGTCTATGCAGCTCAGGCGCAGAACATTGACCTGGTTCAGGTTAAGAAGGACGCAACGGCTTTCTTGCTGGATAAGGATGTTGAAAAAGACTATTCCCATATCAAATTTACAGTTACAAAATTAGATATATAGAGACCAATCCAGCTGAAAAGCTGGGTTTTTCAAATAAAAAACCAGGGCTTTCACCCTAGTTTGACAACTTTACCGATTCTTTAGTTCTACATAGCGCTTGTACCAAATGTTTACATAGGCTTCTGAGAAAGGACCTCGTCCATTGTTAATCCAATCAACAAGAATTTTGACATGTTCTTTTAAAATATAGTCCAAGTCATCAGAATAATTCATTTTGCGTTTGTGACGCTCATACTCCTCAACGTCCAAGAGACGTTTTTCCCCATCTGTAAAAATTTTAACATCCAAATCGTAATCAATATACTTCAGTGCTTCTTCATCCAGATAGTAGGGGCTAGCCATATTGCAATAGTAGGAAATTCCATTATCACGAATCATGGCAATGATATTAAACCAATATTTCTTGTGAAAGTAAACAATAGCCGGTTCTCGAGTGACCCAACGACGACCATCACTTTCGGTAACCAGTGTATGATCGTTGACACCAATAATGGCGTTTTCTGTTGTTTTTAGTACCATGGTGTCCCGCCAAGTTCGGTGGAGACTCCCATCATGCTTATAACTTTGAATTGTAATAAAGTCGCCTTCTTTTGGAAGTTTCATAACTAACCAACTTTCTACAATTTATAAGTTTATCGTTTACTATTGTACCATAAAATTACCTAAAATCTGTGAATTTTACATGAAAATATTAAAGATATTCTCTGAGAGCGCTTGCTATATCCGAAAAATCGTAGCCCTTTCGTGTTAAAACTTGGGTTAAACGCTGTTTAAGTTCGTATCCTTCATATTTTCGGGAATACTTGGCATATTGCTTATCGAGTTCCTTGAAGATGAGTTCCTGAGTCGTTTCTTGGTCAACTTGACTATCCAATTCGTCAAAGGCACTTTTAGCATCAGAATAGGAAAAACCCTTGTTGGTCAGATTTTGGATAATCTTATCTTGTAAGGCACGAGCTGGAAGTTTTCCTTCATATTTTTTCAATAGTTTATTAGCTACACGTTGAGCAACTTCCGAAAAATCAAATTCTTTCAAGGTCTCCTCTATAGTAGATTTTGAAATCCCCTTTTGTACTAGTTTCTGAGTCAGTACATAAGGTCCCTTGTCTCCTGAAAGTTGATTAGCATTGATGATAGCATAAGCGTAATGGCCATCATTAATCCAATTATCTTCTTTAAGATTAGCAATGACTTGGGAAGCTATGTCTTCATCAATATCGTATTTTTTCAGATATTCTCTGACCTCTTTTTCAGTACGTGCTTTAAAGGATAGGTGGTAGAGGGCTAGATTCTTACCGTAAGAAAATTTGGCAAAGTCCTGAATCTCTTTCAATTCTTCTTGGCTTATCACCTTATCTCTTGATAACATAAAACGAACAATTGTATCTTCAGTAATGTAGCATTTGTCGCCATTATCAAGCTCCATCAGATAGAGTCTTTTTTTCTTTTCAAGTTTTGTGATTTTCATAGTTCTATTATAACTCAAAATGTGATAAGATAGGGGTATGAATCTGAAAGTGAAACAAAAAATACCATTAAAAATCAAGCGCATGGGAATTAATGGTGAAGGAATCGGTTTTTACCAAAAAACATTAGTTTTTGTACCTGGAGCTTTAAAAGGAGAAGATATCTATTGTCAGATTACTTCTATTAAACGCAACTTTGTTGAAGCAAAATTATTAAAAGTTAACAAGAAGTCTAAATTTCGAGTTGTACCAGCTTGTACTATTTACAATGAATGCGGAGGCTGCCAAATCATGCATCTGCATTATGATAAGCAGCTAGAGTTCAAGACGGACTTACTTCATCAAGCACTGAAAAAATTTGCTCCTGCAGGATATGAAAACTATGAAATCCGTCCAACTATTGGAATGCAGGAACCAAAGTACTACCGTGCCAAGTTACAATTTCAGACTCGAAAATTTAAAAATCAGGTCAAGGCGGGCTTATATGCACAAAACTCTCACTATTTAGTAGAGTTGAAAGACTGCCTGGTACAAGACAAGGAAACCCAAGTGATTGCTAATCGTCTAGCAGAATTACTTACTTATCACCAGATTCCAATCACGGATGAGAGAAAAGTTCTAGGTGTTAGAACTATAATGGTCCGACGAGCAAGAAAGACTAGACAGGTTCAGATTATTATTGTTACAAATCGTCAGCTTAATTTAACCCAACTAGTGAAAGACTTAGTTAAAGATTTTCCAGAAGTTGTGACAGTAGCTGTGAATACAAATACAGCTAAAACCAGTGAAATTTATGGTGAAAAGACAGAGATTATCTGGGGACAAGAGAGTATTCAAGAAGGTGTACTCGATTATGAATTTTCACTATCTCCTCGAGCTTTTTATCAACTAAATCCTGAACAAACAGAAGTTCTTTATAACGAGGCGGTAAAAGCCTTGGATGTTAATAAAGAAGACCATTTGATTGACGCTTATTGTGGAGTTGGAACGATTGGTTTTGCCTTTGCAAAGAAAGTAAAAACACTCAGAGGTATGGATATTATTCCAGAAGCTATTGAAGATGCCAAGCGAAATGCTAAAAGAATGGGATTTGACAATACTCATTATGAAGCTGGAACGGCAGAAGAGATTATTCCTCGCTGGTATAAGGAAGGTTACCGAGCAGATGCTCTGATTGTGGATCCACCACGTACAGGTCTGGATGATAAGTTATTAGATACTATTCTTACCTATGTACCAGAAAAAATGGTCTATATTTCTTGCAATGTTTCGACCTTGGCTCGTGATTTGGTAAGGTTAGTAGAAGTCTATGATATCCATTATATCCAGTCGGTCGATATGTTCCCGCACACCGCTCGAACGGAAGCAGTTGTAAAATTAATTAAAAAAAGATAAAAAAAGTAGTTGACAAAGTATGAAAAGTCTGTATAATAGTAAGAGTTGAAAATAACTCAGGTCCGTTGGTCAAGGGGTTAAGACACCGCCTTTTCACGGCGGTAACACGGGTTCGAATCCCGTACGGACTATGGTATGTTGCGGGTGGAACACTTGATGAAAAAAGATTAAAAAAGTTTCAAAAAAGTGTTGACAAGAAAAAGCAGCTGTGATATACTAATATAGTTGTCACTTGAGAGAAGCGAGTGACAAAGACCTTTGAAAACTGAACAAGACGAACCAATGTGCAGGGCACTACAACTAAGATTGTAGTACTGAACAATGAAAAAACAATAAATCTGTCAGTGACAGAAATGAGTGAGAACTCAAACTTTTAATGAGAGTTTGATCCTGGCTCAGGACGAACGCTGGCGGCGTGCCTAATACATGCAAGTAGAACGCTGAAGGAGGAGCTTGCTTCTCTGGATGAGTTGCGAACGGGTGAGTAACGCGTAGGTAACCTGCCTGGTAGCGGGGGATAACTATTGGAAACGATAGCTAATACCGCATAATAGTAGATGTTGCATGACATTTACTTAAAAGGTGCAATTGCATCACTACCAGATGGACCTGCGTTGTATTAGCTAGTTGGTGGGGTAACGGCTCACCAAGGCGACGATACATAGCCGACCTGAGAGGGTGATCGGCCACACTGGGACTGAGACACGGCCCAGACTCCTACGGGAGGCAGCAGTAGGGAATCTTCGGCAATGGACGGAAGTCTGACCGAGCAACGCCGCGTGAGTGAAGAAGGTTTTCGGATCGTAAAGCTCTGTTGTAAGAGAAGAACGAGTGTGAGAGTGGAAAGTTCACACTGTGACGGTATCTTACCAGAAAGGGACGGCTAACTACGTGCCAGCAGCCGCGGTAATACGTAGGTCCCGAGCGTTGTCCGGATTTATTGGGCGTAAAGCGAGCGCAGGCGGTTAGATAAGTCTGAAGTTAAAGGCTGTGGCTTAACCATAGTACGCTTTGGAAACTGTTTAACTTGAGTGCAAGAGGGGAGAGTGGAATTCCATGTGTAGCGGTGAAATGCGTAGATATATGGAGGAACACCGGTGGCGAAAGCGGCTCTCTGGCTTGTAACTGACGCTGAGGCTCGAAAGCGTGGGGAGCAAACAGGATTAGATACCCTGGTAGTCCACGCCGTAAACGATGAGTGCTAGGTGTTAGACCCTTTCCGGGGTTTAGTGCCGTAGCTAACGCATTAAGCACTCCGCCTGGGGAGTACGACCGCAAGGTTGAAACTCAAAGGAATTGACGGGGGCCCGCACAAGCGGTGGAGCATGTGGTTTAATTCGAAGCAACGCGAAGAACCTTACCAGGTCTTGACATCCCTCTGACCGCTCTAGAGATAGAGCTTTCCTTCGGGACAGAGGTGACAGGTGGTGCATGGTTGTCGTCAGCTCGTGTCGTGAGATGTTGGGTTAAGTCCCGCAACGAGCGCAACCCCTATTGTTAGTTGCCATCATTCAGTTGGGCACTCTAGCGAGACTGCCGGTAATAAACCGGAGGAAGGTGGGGATGACGTCAAATCATCATGCCCCTTATGACCTGGGCTACACACGTGCTACAATGGCTGGTACAACGAGTCGCAAGCCGGTGACGGCAAGCTAATCTCTTAAAGCCAGTCTCAGTTCGGATTGTAGGCTGCAACTCGCCTACATGAAGTCGGAATCGCTAGTAATCGCGGATCAGCACGCCGCGGTGAATACGTTCCCGGGCCTTGTACACACCGCCCGTCACACCACGAGGGTTTGTAACACCCGAAGTCGGTGAGGTAACCGTAAGGAGCCAGCCGCCTAAGGTGGGATAGATGATTGGGGTGAAGTCGTAACAAGGTAGCCGTATCGGAAGGTGCGGCTGGATCACCTCCTTTCTAAGGATAAGGAACTGCGCATTGGTCTTGTTTAGTCTTGAGAGGTCTTGTGGGGCCTTAGCTCAGCTGGGAGAGCGCCTGCTTTGCACGCAGGAGGTCAGCGGTTCGATCCCGCTAGGCTCCATTGGTGAGAGATCACCAAGTAATGCACATTGAAAATTGAATATCTATATCAAATAGTAACAAGAAAATAAACCGAAAACGCTGTAGTATTAATAAGAGTTTATGACTGAAAGGTCAAAAAATAAGGTTAAGTTAATAAGGGCGCACGGTGGATGCCTTGGCACTAGGAGCCGAAGAAGGACGTGACAAACGACGATATGCCTTGGGTAGCTGTAAGTGAGCGATGATCCAGGGATTTCCGAATGGGGGAACCCAACAGGTACTACCTGTTACCCGCATCTGTTAAGGATGTGAGGAGGAAGACGCAGTGAACTGAAACATCTAAGTAGCTGCAGGAAGAGAAAGCAAAAGCGATTGCCTTAGTAGCGGCGAGCGAAACGGCAGGAGGGCAAACCGAAGAGTTTACTCTTCGGGGTTGTAGGACTGCAATGTGGACTCAAGGATTATAGAAGAATGATTTGGGAAGATCAGCCAAAGAGAGTAATAGCCTCGTATTTAAAATAGTCTTTGTACCTAGCAGTATCCTGAGTACGGCGGGACACGTGAAATCCCGTCGGAATCTGGGAGGACCATCTCCCAACCCTAAATACTCCCTAGTGACCGATAGTGAACCAGTACCGTGAGGGAAAGGTGAAAAGCACCCCGGGAGGGGAGTGAAATAGAACCTGAAACCGTGTGCCTACAACAAGTTCGAGCCCGTTAATGGGTGAGAGCGTGCCTTTTGTAGAATGAACCGGCGAGTTACGTTATGATGCGAGGTTAAGTTGAAGAGACGGAGCCGTAGGGAAACCGAGTCTGAGTAGGGCGCCTTAGTATCATGACGTAGACCCGAAACCATGTGACCTACCCATGAGCAGGTTGAAGGTGCGGTAAGACGCACTGGAGGACCGAACCAGGGCACGTTGAAAAGTGCTTGGATGACTTGTGGGTAGCGGAGAAATTCCAAACGAACTTGGAGATAGCTGGTTCTCTCCGAAATAGCTTTAGGGCTAGCGTCGACTATTAAGATTCTTGGAGGTAGAGCACTGTTTGGGTGAGGGGTCCATCCCGGATTACCAATCTCAGATAAACTCCGAATGCCAATGAATTATGGTCGGCAGTCAGACTGCGAGTGCTAAGATCCGTAGTCGAAAGGGAAACAGCCCAGACCACCAGCTAAGGTCCCAAAATAATTGTTAAGTGGAAAAGGATGTGGGGTTGCACAGACAACTAGGATGTTAGCTTAGAAGCAGCTATTCATTCAAAGAGTGCGTAATAGCTCACTAGTCGAGTGACCCTGCGCCGAAAATGTACCGGGGCTAAAACAATTTACCGAAGCTGTGGATACCTTTATAGGTATGGTAGGAGAGCGTTCTATGTGTGATGAAGGTGTACCGTGAGGAGTGCTGGAACGCATAGAAGTGAGAATGCCGGTATGAGTAGCGAAAGACAGGTGAGAATCCTGTCCACCGTAAGACTAAGGTTTCCAGGGGAAGGCTCGTCCGCCCTGGGTTAGTCGGGACCTAAGGAGAGACCGAAAGGTGTATCCGATGGACAACAGGTTGATATTCCTGTACTAGAGTATGTAGTGATGGAGGGACGCAGTAGGCTAACTAAAGCAGACGATTGGAAGAGTCTGTCTAAGCAGTGAGGTGTGATATGAGTCAAATGCTTATATCTGTAACATTGAGCTGTGATGGGGAGCGAAGTTTAGTAGCGAAGTTAGTGACGTCACACTGCCAAGAAAAGCTTCTAGCGTTTAAACATACTCTACCCGTACCGCAAACCGACACAGGTAGTCGAGGCGAGTAGCCTCAGGTGAGCGAGAGAACTCTCGTTAAGGAACTCGGCAAAATGACCCCGTAACTTCGGGAGAAGGGGTGCTGACTTTACGTCAGCCGCAGTGAATAGGCCCAAGCAACTGTTTATCAAAAACACAGCTCTCTGCTAAATCGTAAGATGATGTATAGGGGGTGACGCCTGCCCGGTGCTGGAAGGTTAAGAGGAGTGCTTAGCGTAAGCGAAGGTATGAATTGAAGCCCCAGTAAACGGCGGCCGTAACTATAACGGTCCTAAGGTAGCGAAATTCCTTGTCGGGTAAGTTCCGACCCGCACGAAAGGCGTAATGATTTGGGCACTGTCTCAACGAGAGACTCGGTGAAATTTTAGTACCTGTGAAGATGCAGGTTACCCGCGACAGGACGGAAAGACCCCATGGAGCTTTACTGCAGTTTGATATTGAGTGTCTGTACCACATGTACAGGATAGGTAGGAGTCTAAGAGATCGGGACGCCAGTTTCGAAGGAGACGTTGTTGGGATACTACCCTTGTGTTATGGCCACTCTAACCCGGATAGGTGATCCCTATCGGAGACAGTGTCTGACGGGCAGTTTGACTGGGGCGGTCGCCTCCTAAAAGGTAACGGAGGCGCCCAAAGGTTCCCTCAGAATGGTTGGAAATCATTCGCAGAGTGTAAAGGTATAAGGGAGCTTGACTGCGAGAGCTACAACTCGAGCAGGGACGAAAGTCGGGCTTAGTGATCCGGTGGTTCCGTATGGAAGGGCCATCGCTCAACGGATAAAAGCTACCCTGGGGATAACAGGCTTATCTCCCCCAAGAGTTCACATCGACGGGGAGGTTTGGCACCTCGATGTCGGCTCGTCGCATCCTGGGGCTGTAGTCGGTCCCAAGGGTTGGGCTGTTCGCCCATTAAAGCGGCACGCGAGCTGGGTTCAGAACGTCGTGAGACAGTTCGGTCCCTATCCGTCGCGGGCGTAGGAAATTTGAGAGGATCTGCTCCTAGTACGAGAGGACCAGAGTGGACTTACCGCTGGTGTACCAGTTGTCTTGCCAAAGGCATCGCTGGGTAGCTATGTAGGGAAGGGATAAACGCTGAAAGCATCTAAGTGTGAAACCCACCTCAAGATGAGATTTCCCATGATTTTATATCAGTAAGAGCCCTGAGAGATGATCAGGTAGATAGGTTAGAAGTGGAAGTGTGGCGACACATGTAGCGGACTAATACTAATAGCTCGAGGACTTATCCAAAGTAACTGAGAATATGAAAGCGAGAGGTTTTCTTGGTTTGAATAGATATTCAATTTTGAGTAGGTATTACTCAGAGTTAAGTGACGATAGCCTAGGAGATACACCTGTACCCATGCCGAACACAGAAGTTAAGCCCTAGAACGCCGGAAGTAG